>NZ_DVDW01000021.1:0-10837 GCF_015296045.1 Thermosynechococcus sp. M3746_W2019_013
GTGAGTTGACAGAACTTCACCAAAGCAAGAATAATAAGAGATCGCCTACGAAAAACTATCAGAAGCGGAACTGGCGGAATTGGTAGACGCGCTAGATTCAGGTTCTAGTGTCCGCAAGGACTTCGGGGTTCAAGTCCCCGGTTCCGCATCCTAGGGAGCCTTCAAAGTACGGTAGGATAGAAGCATTGGCTTCTGTGCGTTGTCATTATGGCTTTTTCCTCCATTGCCGTTCGCGAACTCCCCATTTTTCCTTTGCCGGATGTTGTGCTCTTTCCGGGACGACCACTGCCGCTCCATATTTTTGAATTCCGCTACCGCATCATGATGAATACGATTCTGGAGAGCGATCGCCGATTTGGCATCGTGATGTGGGACCCGCAAACGGGACGGCCAGCCACGGTGGGCTGTTGTGCGGAAGTGCGTCGCTACGAACGGCTTCCCGATGACCGCATGCTCATTGATTCTCTGGGTCAGCAGCGGTTTCGCATCCTTGACTATGTGCGCGAAAAACCCTACCGCGTTGGACTGGTGGAGTGGATTGAGGATGAACCCACCAGCATTGATCTGCGCCCCTTAGCCCAGGAAGTACGTCAACTCCTCGAGGATGTGGTGCGCCTCTCGGCAAAACTGACGGAACAACCCATGGAACTGCCCCCCGATGTGCCCACCACTGCCCTGGAGCTGTCCTATTGGATTGCCAGTAATTTTCGCGGTGTCGCTCAGGAGCAGCAACGCCTTTTGGAGCTACAGTCCACCTACGATCGCCTGCTGCGGGAAGCGGAAATTTTAACCACCACCCGCAATCACTTGGCGGCCCGTACCGTCCTCAAGGAAACCTTCAAATAGGCCGTGTCCTTCTCGACGGAATATGTTAGGCTAGAAGTCCTGCTTATTTTGCTTCACGTTGCCTTGTAGGGGAGAAAACTCATGAGCCGCGTTTGTCAACTAACTGGAAAAAAGGCCAATAACGCCTACGCTATTTCCCACTCCCATCGGCGGACCAAAAAACTACAGGAAGTGAATTTGCAATGGAAACGGGTGTGGTGGCCAGAGGGCAAGCGTTGGGTGCGACTGCGCCTCTCTACCAAAGCCATTAAAACCCTCGAGCGCAAAGGCCTGAGTGCATTTGCCAAAGAAGCGGGGTTGAATCTTAACAAACTCTAAGGGTGACCCATCCTCAGAAATCGACGCGCCCATAGCGAGCGATGATGTCCCGCTGGTGAGTCTGTTGCTGCGTTTGCCACGCCCACAACTGATCCCCAAGGGAAAAGTGCCACCACTCGTTTGGGTGGCGCTGAAAACCTGCATCGCTCATTGCTTGATAGAGAATTTGGCGACGCTGGGCAAAGCAGGCGGCATTGATCTGGTCAGGATGACGATCGTAAAAATCGGGAAAGGAACGCTCGGAAACTTCATCAATGGCGCCCCCCATGTCCAGAGGATGGCCTGCCTGGTCAGCCAGGGTCAGATCAACGGCAGCACCGGTACTGTGGGGGGGCGGTTCCTTGGGGTCTGAGCTGGGCACAGCCCAAAATTGATAAACCTGCTGCCAAATCTCGGTGGCGATCGCGGGCTCAAGCTGCTGCGAATCATACCCCCGCTCTTGACAAAGGGCAGTAAAGGTATGCGCCACCATGAATTGCTGCACCGCAATTGGGCGATAGGCATCAAAAATCGCCAGTTGCCAGCCGTAGGGCTCTAGGAATGCTTGGGCCCGCTCCAGGGCAGCAATCACGCCTAAGCGCAAGTAAAAGGGCGAAGCCCTGCCATAGGGGGCACCGAGACTTTGATAGGGATGGGGGGCCAACCGCAGAAAGGCAGGGGGAATAGGTGCTAGGGGTTCCCCGCACTCTGCAATCGGAATTTTGGTATAGGGCTTATCCCCCATCGGGACTAGGACTTGGCTTCGCGATCAAGGGCGAGTTCGACTTGCTTAAACTCCTGTTCGAGGCGGGCTTTCAGCTTCTCAGGGAGAGGACGATTGGGATAGGAACTGTAGTGACCCGCGAGGGAGTTGAGGGCGGTTTGCATCGTCATAAAAGAGGAGAGCGATCGCAACGAGTCATCGCGACGATAGAGGGCAAAGAAATCATTCAACTTTTTGCGGGCCTCTGCTTGAGCTGCCTTTTTGTTGGGGGCATTCTCTGGTAGAGCGATCGCTTCCCGCAGGCTACTGATCAGGGCAAGGGTATCTTCACGGAAATTGCCCGTTAGCCCCGTGGGCACATTGGCACAACTGGTCAGCAGTAGTGACACACTTAGGAAAAGCGCGCAAACCATCGCCCAAAAACGTTTCATACTCAACCCCAAAACAAAATTTAGGTTTTAAGATACCCACGAGGCTAATCTTAGCAAGAATTGGTTACCCTAACCCGGTTCTGTCCCTGGGAAAAGGACGGTATTTGGGGCATGATGATCTCAGCCATGATAAACGCTAGGTGATCAAGGGGTGCAGGAACGCGGTTGGCAATGACAATCTACTTTTATCGCGTCAAGGATGCCTACGGCAGTTTTTCCAATTTCTCTCCCCACGGGTTTACCCTAGAGGGCTATTACTGGCCAACAGCAGAGCACTACTACCAAGCCCACAAATTCTTTGGCACTCCCTATGAGGCCTTTGGTCATGCTATTCGCATCGCGCCAACTCCTGAGGCGGCTGCCCAACTGGGTCGCAGTGGTCGCTATCCTGTTCATCCCCAGTGGGATCAGCTCAAACAGGCAGTGATGTGGCGTGCCCTTGTGGCTAAATTTACCACCCATGCCGAGTTGCGGGAACTGCTCTTGGCAACCGTGGATGAAGAATTAGTGGAGGACTCCCCTGTAGATAGGTATTGGGGCTGTGGGAGCGATCGCCAAGGCTCAAACTACCTAGGACGGCTGCTGATGCATTTGCGGCACTGTCTGCGCCAAGGGGCAGATCTCCACGTCTTTACTCCCCTGCAGGATTGCCCTTTCTGTCAGATGCCATGACTTTTGCCTACCACCCAGTGGCGACGGAAAAAACGGGCAAGGCTAGATTCTTTCAGTTGCAGACAGATAGGGCGACCATGGGGGCAGGTGTGGGGTTGACGACAACGGTACCACTGATCCACCAAGGTTTGCATTTCCGCAAGGGTGAGGGGCGTTCCGTTACGAATGGCACTGCGACAGGCAACGGCCACTTTGGCGGCGCTCAGATCCGTCACTTGGCTGAGTTCAATGAGGGCGGCGACTCGATCTGGGCGATCGCGCAGTAGAGCAGGAACCCTACGCACTGCCCAAAGCTGCACCCCAAAGGGGGCGACCCCTAGCCCCCAGTCTTGAAAGCGTTGCACTTGTGTTTCCGTGAGAGATTCCAGCAACACCGGCTGCTCTAGCTCCACTGCTTGCCAATCCGTTTCAATCTGCTCGTAAAGCACCCGTTCATGGGCAATGTGCTGCTCAATCAGCCAAATGCCCTCGGCGTGCTCGGCAATAATGTACGTATTGTGCAACTGGCCCACCACTTTCAGTGCAGGTAGGGAAGTGGTAGGTCCCTTTGGGGATAACAGGGTTCGATAGCGAGCCGGAGGTTCAGCCGCTTTGAGCACCTGATAGCCGCTGGCATCATTCAAGGGGGTGGTTGGGCAGGCCAGGAGTTGGCCAATGCGTTCTACCAACAGGGTTTGCCATTGCTCTGGCTCCCGTAGATAGATCCTGCGCTTTTGGGGCTCTGCTGACCAGTCGATCGCCCCCGGGGGTAAATGGAGATGGGCAATACAGAGGGGAAAGCGCTGCCGAGGGAGGCTGCGACCAAAGGCCTCAAGAATCACCTGCTGCCACGAGGGATCACTGTGCAGTTCCACCCAACGGCCATTAACGGCAACCCCTAACCCATCGGGGCGGGAACGGTGGTGGCAATCTGGCGGCGCCAAGACCAGTTCGATCTGGGCATCACTCATTTGGCGTAGATCTTGAGGATGCAGTTGTGGGATGAGTTGCAGCAGGCGATCGCCCAAAGACGCCACTGCCGGCCAGTGACACCACTGTTTGCCATCCTTAAGGAGATACCAAGCCACCTGCGGGAAACAGAGGGCGATTTGCTGAAGCCGCTGCCGTACCTGGTTTGGATTTGCTCCCTGCTGACGTTGGGGCCAGTTCTGAAAAATGTGCTCAGCAATCACACGGGTCCCCACCGCCATTCCTAGAGGACGCTGGCTGCGCACCTGCCCGTGGGCATCATAACTCACTCGCCAACCGCTATCTGCCTCGCGATGGCGACTGCAAATCGTTAACTGGGCCATTTGTGCCAAACTGTGGAGGCTTTGGCCGCGAAATCCCAAGGTTGTGATGTCGGCTAGTTTCCCGCTGGCGGGTAACTTGCTGCTGGTGTAGGGGAGGGCTACTTGAGTGAGATCTGCCCAGCGAATTCCTTCGCCATTGTCCGTGACCTCAAGGTGCCATGCTGCAGGGTGCCAGTGCAGGTGGATGCGACTTGCGCCAGCATCAAGGGCATTTTCCACCAGTTCTTGGGCAATCGTGGCAAGGGAGTCGAGGGTTTCAGCGGCAGCGATCGCCCGCTGCATTTCAAGAGGCAACGGAACAACCGTCAGGCCATTATTCATGGCAGCCATTCTTGGACAATGTCAAAAATTTGGTGGGCCAGAATTAACTTTGGTACCTTGGCAAGAGGGCGCGATCGCCCCTGACGATCCAGCACTACCGCAGCATTTTCAACGGTGCCGAAACCACAATCCGCTTGATCTACTGCATTGGCAACCATCAAATCCAAACCCTTGCGTTTTAGCTTTTCCTGGGCAGGCGTGACAATATCCCCCGTTTGGGCGGCAAAACCAATCAGACGTTGGTGGGGCTGACGCATTTGAGCCACCGCTTGCAAAATATCGGGCACAGGACTCAGGGGTAAGGCCGTAGGCAACTCCGATTTAGGCAGCTTTCCCGACCACTGCTGAGCCGGGCGGACATCGCCAACGGCGGCAGCCATCACCAGCCAATCTGCCTCTGGCCACAGCTCTAGAATGGCCTTGAGCATTGCTTCGCCACTCATTGCTTCAATAGCGCGTACCTGCGCTGGGATCGGCTCGGCGATCGCCCCATGAATCAACGTTACCGTCGCCCCGCGATGAAGGGCTGCCCTTGCCAGAGCGATCCCCATTTTTCCCGTTGCCGGATTACCGATGAAGCGCACCGCATCCCAATATTCCCGGGTGCCCCCGGCGGTAATCAACAGATGCTTCCCAGCTAAGTCTCGCTTGCCGTGGGTATAGGCCAAAGAATCTAAATAGGCAATGATTTCCTGCGTCTGCGCCATTCGCCCCACACCGACACTGTCACAGGCCAAGCGGCCATAGGCCGGGGGTAAGCAATGATAACGGGGCTGTTGTTGCAGTTGTTGCCAATGGGCTTGTACCGTCGGTTGCTCCCACATTGTGGTGTTCATAGCCGGTGCCACCAAGATTGGCATTTGCGAGGCCAGCACCGTACTGACCAGTAGGTTGTCCGCTAAACCCAGCACCAATTTTGCCAACGTATTAGCTGTCAGGGGAGCAATTAACATCAGGGTTGCCCTTTCCGCCAGCTCAATATGCAGTGGTCGTGGCGCTTGGGGATGCCAAAAATCCGCATCCGTGAGTACTGATCGCCGGCACAGGGTTGAAAGGGTCAAAGGGGTAATGAATTGCGAAGCAGTCTCCGAAAGGATGGCAGAAACCTGCCACCCCGCTTTCACCTGCGTGGAGATTACATCGCAGATTTTATAGGCAGCAATGCCACCCCCCACCCCCACCAGCAAATGGGGAACTGTTCTAGGACTCGTCAAAGGCCTCTAAATCCAAAAGATACAGATAGGGCTCCACCAGCTCTGGTCGGTGAAACGCAATGGCACGCAGGAGGTGCCAGTCTTCGAGGGCAGCAAAGGGGGTGTCGTAGTCATCCTCCTCAAGTCGTCGCGCCAAGGCTGCCACATCTTGGGGGGTTAGATGGTTGATATATTCCTGAGAATAGTGATGTGTTGCTTGCATAACCCCTCCGGCATGACGTCTAGGGAGCACAGCCCTTTTCACTAGGGATGAGACATACTCAACACTGGGAAGACTAGAGAGTATTCCATCGCTGTGACGCTGGTATTTTCTATTTTAGAACCCCTAGAAAAAGACTGTAATCCTGCTGTTAGAATTATACTCCTTGATGACAAGCCTCCAGCGTGCTTTATTGTCAGAAGATTCATTGTCAGAAGAGCAAGCTCACCAGTTACTGGAAGCAACTGTAGCCAGTCGGCAACCAGAAAGCAGATAGCAAACAATTGTTGCAAATAAAATAATTGTTGCACTGAGATAAAAAGCAGTCGCCCCCATTGGCTATCGTTGAAAAACATAACCGACTGGGGAAGGCCCGATGAGACAGCAGCAGATCACTCCTCTCCTTCTGACCGTAACCCTTGGCGGGGCAATTGCTCCCCTACCCTTCTCTACAGTGGTCGTTGCCCAAGCCACCAATTTAGCACCTATCAACATTGCTGAGTTGGTGCGTGCCCGCAACTATGCCCGCCAAGCCGCAGAACGGGCCAATGGTGGATTAACCCGCTATCGAGCCGAGCAGTCCATGCATGGTCCTGTACGCCAAGCCCCCTATGTGCGTAATGCCGACGGCTCCTACACGTTTCGGATTTTGGGCTATCGGGTGAGAAATGGCGTACCCGAATCCATGCCTAGCATTGAAACAGTGGCTACTGTGGCTCCCGATGGTCGCACCACCATTGACTACAACGGCCCAATCCGCAACTAACTGACCAAACCATCGCCCTTGGCCAAGAACTCCTTGAGGAACCAGCGATGTTTTTGGTGAGTTTGCACCAAGCGGGTGTAGAGATCGGCGGTACCAATATCACCGGCCTCAGTGGCGATTTCGGCATCTTGGTGCATTTCAGTAATGATCAGTTCATGGTTGGCGATCGCCTCCTCAATCATTTGCTTGACCGTGAGTTGGCCACTGGAGGGGTTTACTGTTGCTACTTTTAGGTAGTCTGCTGGGTCTGCCACGGGTTGGCCATCCAGCATGAGGCTACGCTCAGCCAGTTCATCAATCATGGCAAAAACCTCTGACCCCTGTTCTTCAAAAAGCAGGTGTAAATCACGGAACAGAGGGCCGTAGGTCAACCAATGGTACTTCTTGTAGTTCAAATACATGAGCACTGCATTGGCCTGTTCCCGTTTGAGCGTGGTCAGCACTTGCTCCTTCAGCGTGGTTGTTGCACTCATAGCAGTCTCCTTTGACAGTCGTTGAACTGTCCTGTCTTACTTAATCATACTCATAACGAGTACGTTTTAGCAATCCCTCAGGGTGCTACTGCCATTCTATTGACATTAAGATGAAGGTGGTTTCCTCCTGCTTAACAACGTTAGGATAAGCAGCATAGCAATGAACTCCATAATTTAGTTTTTTAGCTACTCCTATGGATGCTTCGGCCAATCGCCCCGACACCTACGTTCCCCTACACTCGCCGACTCGCGCTGGTGAACAGCAGCGGGGGTTTATGCGTCCCAGTGAGCTGATTTTAGCGGCACCCACACCCCGATTATTGTTGCACTCAGTTTACATGCAACGTTCAATTGTGTTGGATCAGTTACCTGCTTGGCAAATTGGTCGCAGCAAAGACTGTGATATTGTTTTGCCCGATCGCTGGTGTTCACGGCGTCACATTCGCATTGAGCGTCAAGCGGATCATCGCTATTGTTTGACTGATCTCAAGAGCATGAACGGGACATTTGTGGGCAATAACCGCATCCAGACTCCCTACATCCTCCGGCATGGGGATCGCATTTCCATTGGTGAGTCAGAGCTAGAATACATTGACCTGCGGGATGTGCCAGGTCCTTACCCCTACACCCATCACTCCGGTGAGAGCAAGGGTCAAGTGACGGTGCTGATGACCCATTCTTCCCGTACCCAAGGGGAAATGTGGCGGGAATTATTGAACTCCCAGAGTATTTCAACGATTTGGGCAACTTCCCACTTTGAGTTAGAAAAAATCATTGCCCATCTGGAGTCCCTCAACTGCAACATCAACCTCTTGCTCTTGGATTTGGGAATGCCAAAAACGAATCCCTACAACTTTTGTCGGCAGTATCGCCAGCGCTATCCACAAATGAATGTCATTCTCCTCAGTGGCATGCGTACCCGTGTCCATGAATCGGAGTGCAAGTGGGCAGTCAATCAAGGCGCGATGGCCCTCTTTGGGGGGTTGCCCCGCGAAAATATGCTTGGGGAGCTCACAAATATTACGGAGCGATTACAAACAATTGCCAAAGCCCTGGGCTGGACCTACTTCAATCCTGAAGCTCTCACCAGTACCCTTCTAAAACTGCAAGATGCTGTGGATACGGAGATGCCGGGGATTGTCCTTGAGAACCGCTGCATGGATGAGTGAGCAGTGCTACAGTCAGTGGAAGTAGTGTTTTCAGCAGATGGCGAACATTGGTTGTTACAACGTCACAAATTAGTGCCCTTGATAAATCCCTAGGACGTCTGGAGTGGCCACGTCTCTGTCAGCAGTTGGCAACGTTTGCTTCGACAAAGCGGGGGATGCGTCAGCTTCAAGGGGGAGACATCTTAGGGGGTACCCCAGCGGCCAGTCGAGTGCTGTTGGCGCAAACTGCCGAGGTGATTGCCCTAGAGACGGTACATCAAGTGCGCTTAGATTTCAGCCAAGTCACGGATATTGAACCTGCCCTTGCGCGACTGGATCATCAGGGCTGTTTGCAAGGCACGGAATTACTGGCGATCGCCCACCTGTTGAGTGCTGCGCGGCAACAGCGACGTCAAATTGAGGAGCACGAGCAACTCAGTGAACTCCAACAACTGGTGGCCGGTGTCCGCACCTATCCTGAGGTGACGCAGGAAATCTACCGCTGCATTACCGATCAAGGTCAAGTCAGCGATCGCGCCAGTCCTGAATTAGCTCAGATCCGCCAGCAGCAACGGCAATGCCGCGCCCAGATCCAGCAGCAGCTTCAGCAGATTCTTCAGCAGCGAGCAGGGGCAATTCAAGAGGCAGTGGTTACCCAACGGCGCGATCGCTATGTGTTGGCGGTCAAAGCCACCCACAAAGACCAAATTCCGGGCATTGTCCACGATCTCTCCGCCAGTGGAGCCACACTCTACATTGAGCCACAGGAAACCATTGACCCGCAAAACCGCCTGCAGCAACTGGCCCATCAGGAGGCTGAGGTCGAACGCGCCATTTGCCAAGCCCTTTCGGATCAGTTGGCCACCATTAGTGATGATCTGTGGTATCTACTGGATGTGCTGACTACCCTCGATGTGGCAGTTGCCCGTGCCCGCTATAGTCTCTGGTTGCAGGGAAACCCACCGCAGTTTGTGAGTAATACGCGGCTGCACCTGAAGGCCTTGCGTCATCCCCTCCTGGTGTGGCAGGAGCACCATGAACAGGGTCAGCCAGTGGTTCCCATTGACATTGAATTACAGCCAGCCACAAAGGTGGTGACCATTACAGGCCCGAATACAGGCGGGAAAACGGCAACCCTAAAAACACTGGGATTGGCCGCCCTCATGGCCAAGGCGGGGTTGTATGTGCCGGCGGCAGCCCCCGTAGAGTTGCCTTGGTTTACGGGCGTTTGGGCAGACATTGGTGATGAGCAGTCCCTTACTCAAAACCTGTCCACGTTTTCTAGCCATATCTGCAATATCCGCGATATTCTCACAGAGCTGGAGGTCACAGGCGGCAATACACTGGTGCTCCTGGATGAAGTGGGGGCAGGCACGGATCCCACTGAAGGCACAGCCCTGGCGATCGCTCTGTTACGCTATCTGGCAGAGCACGCCAGCCTCACCTTTGCCACCACCCACTATGGTGAGCTCAAGGCCCTCAAGTACCAAGACAGCCGCTTTGAAAATGCCTCCGTTGAGTTTGATGAGGAGACGCTAGCCCCCACCTATCGGTTGCTGTGGGGCATTCCGGGACAATCCAATGCCCTGGCGATCGCCCAACGGTTGGGGCTATATCCCAGCATTGTTGAGGCGGCCAAGGCCCTTCTCAGCAGAGATAGCAACAGTGTCAATGAGATGATCATGGGTCTGGTGGCTCAGCGCCAGGATCAAGAGGCCAAAACCACAGCGGCAGCGACCCTGCTGCGCGATACCGAAGCCCTCTACCAGGAAATCGCCACGAAGGCGCAGGAACTACGACAGCGACAGCAGCAGTTGCGCCAGCAACAGGAGGAACAGGTACGCACTGCCCTCCATCAAGCTCAGCAGGAAATTGCCAAAATCATTGCCCAACTGCAACGGGCCAACAGTCCTGAACAGGTACAAGCCGCTCAAACTGCCTTGGCGCAGATTGAAAAAACCTACCTACCACCCCCCCCGCCCGCTGGCTTTATTCCTCAACCGGGCGATCGCGTGCGTTTACCCCAATGGCAACAGGTGGGTGAAGTCCTCAGTGTCAGCCAGCAGGGGGATATTGTCGTCCAAGTGGGTTCCGTGAAATTTACTGTGCCGCCCCACGCCGTCGAGTCCCTTCAAGGGGAACCCGTACACACGCCGTCTAAGCCCAAGCCTAGCCCAGCTCCCTCCCCGCCAACTGCCCGCACAACAGCACCGGCCATCCGCACCGAGAGCCGTACCCTGGATCTGCGGGGCAAGCGTATCCATCAGGCGGAACCTCTCCTAGAGGAATTCCTCAACCGCCAGCAGGGAACCGTTTGGATTATCCACGGCCACGGCAGTGGTGCTCTACGCCGGTTTGTGCATCAATTTTTAGATCAGCACCCCAGCGTTCAAAGCTATCACCTTGCGCCTCCTGAAGAGGGTGGCCGGGGAGTAACAGTTGTGCAGTTATAGG
>NZ_DVDW01000024.1:0-52415 GCF_015296045.1 Thermosynechococcus sp. M3746_W2019_013
CAAAGAATCAATCATTGTCAATATACTGCCATCCGCCACCCGTTGCCTGCCCCTAGGTCAAGTATTGAAACACCATTTTCAAGAGTTCTGCCTGGGTAAAGGGCTTAGTCATGTAATCCGTTGCCCCCACAAGACGGGCTTTTGCGCGGTCAATGAGTCCTGTGTTACCTGTAACCATAATTACCGGTACTGATTTAAGGCGTTCATGGTTGCGGATGACTTTACAAAACTTATAACCGTCAATATTGGGCATTCCCACATCCAAAAGAATGAGATCGGGATTAAGGCGCATCACCTCCATCAGGGCTTTTACGGAGTCATTGAGGGCAATTACCTCAAAGGCATCATCGGCTAAAAACCGCTTCATTTCATTGAGGATTGTTGGACTATCATCAATGCAGATAATCCGATAGGTGCGGTTCGCGACCTGGGAGGTAAAAAAACCACTCCCTGAGTCGCCACTTTCCTCTACCACTGTGGGTGTTGTTTCCTGCCACAAACTGAGATCAAAGTTGGGCAGTAAGTCAAAGGGATGTTGGGGTTCCCGAACCACCACAGCCCCCTTATCAATTAAGGGCAAGAGGCTGCGCACCAAAGTAATTTCATTTTGATTGAGCAGCACCGCCAAGTGGCGAAAACTAAAGCCCCGCAACAGAGAGCCCAAACGTTGCTGCTGCTCAGGCGCTAAATTCACGTGGGCACTACTAAAAAAGTAGGGACGCTGAAAGGGCGAGACAATCTTGTGGCCAAGGTTTAACCACTGCTGAATTCGCCCCTTACAGGACTCAATGAGGCGATTGGCGTCAAAGCGACTCACAATTGGAACATCAATGTAGGGCACCAATTCGTGGTGACCCCTCTTGAGATAGAGAAAGGACTCCAGGACTTCAAGAATGAGCCCCTCCACCAACTGAGAAAACTGCGCTGGGGTAATGATCTTCTGGGTAAGCAACCAGCGCAAACTCTCATATTCATAAATAGGGGTGGGGGTGTTGGCCTGTTCCCATTGCTGGCGTACTTGGGCCCGCAATTCACGATCCAAGGCGGGGACACTGTGGCTCAGTTGCCGCAAATGTCGTTCAAAGCGATCGCCCGGCTCAATTGTGTGGGTTCCATAGATAATCTCCCCGCGATCAAAGTAAAGAAACCATTTCTGGTCCCCAACGCCGACCTTAAAGCAACCGGTACCCCCTGAGGTGCTCAGCTGCTGCAGCAATTCCTCAGGCTGAAGTGTTTCTGTAGATTCCAATGTTCCCCCGCCACTCAAACCAGAATCTGATGCCATTAGATCGGTCTCCATCAGCCCAAGTCCTGCTGAGCTTCGGCAACAGCCAACGATTACCGGATAGTTAAATTATATTTAACCGCTGCTGGCAAAAAGATGAAAGAAGACTTCAGAAAAGTTAATAACTTTGACAACGGCAAGTAAACGGCCCTGGAAAAAATAAAACCCATAAAAAATCCCCCTCCGCAGGGGAGAGGGGAAAGAGCTGAAGATAAACTCCGCGGCCCTAGAACGTAAAGGTGGTACGAATCACCCCTTGAAGAATTGGCTGGCCGGAAACGACGCCGCCACCGTTAGTATTGTTGGGGTTAATAATGGCCGTGAAGATGGGCGTGATGCTAATGTTGTCGCTGATCGGGAATTTGTAGAAGGCCTCCACATTCACTTGATCGGCATTGTTGATGGGACCACCCACAGGAGCACTGTTAATAAACGGTGCCCCCGCAGCGGCAGCTAAGACCGAGCCCGGTACCAGCAAGTCTTTGTAGCCAATGCCGGCCATAAAGTTGTAGGCCATCATACCTGCTGCTGGTGCGCCGAAAATAGAGAAAGGTAGGGGCGAAACCTGTGGAAAGTAAGTACTGGGAATCCCCGCGACACCGGCACGACCAAAGATGCCCAAACGACCAAGGTTCAGCTCAAAGTTAATGCCTCCCGCTTGGGCCTCAATGCCGTAGGTCTTGGAGTAGGTACCCTGCAGCTTGACGACATAGCTGTTTTTACCACCACCAAACTTATTGGCATACTCGAGCTCCAACGACGCTTGGAAGGGATCGCCGCCAAAGCCACCCCCTGGACTTGGAGGAGCAATCCCAGCTGCAGCCCGTCCCGCTTCGGCCGCAACATACAATGCCCGCACCGTGAAGGGACCTTCGTTGGGATTCCATTGGATGGCGGCACCGGCACCTCCTAGGAAGTTCATGGCATAGGGCACAATGAAGGGATTATTCAGGAAAAAGTAGGTACCAAAGTCACTGGCGGGAGAGTTGGCCCAGCTGTTGGTGTCGATAATATCACTGGGATAAAATTGAGGGCCGGCTGTAATTGTGATGTCCTTGGTGGGCTTAAAGCTATAGGCAAGGCGGAATAGGTTGACGCCTGGACCAAAACCCGACCAGTAATACTGACTGGGGCTAAAGTAGGGCAGTGGTACTGTGAAAGGATCGGGTGGGGCACCCAGTGTTGTGGCTATTTGCGAACCCAAACCATAGGTACTAATGGCATCACGGCCAGCATTCCCTGTAGAGAGAGTGGTTTGTAGTAGGTCGGTACCTGTGAAGCTGGTATTTAGGTTCAGCAAAACCCCCGCAATGACCGTGGGGTTTGTTCGGCCGGGAGCAGGCGCCAAATTACCAGCCAAAGATGGAAGCGGGCTAGAGGGGCGGCCACCATACTGAACGGACATCACTGCCGTTCCTGTGAGTTTTGTGGTTGTCGAAAATTGCTGGGCCTCCAGTTGGGCAGTGCGGGCCTCCAGCTTATCCACACGGCCTCGCAGGGTCGCCAATTCTGCTTTGAACTCGTCCATCAATTTTTGCAGAGTGGCCAAGTCCTCCTTGGTGGCAAAGCGGTCGCTAATCACGTCAAGGCAAGCATTCAAGGCCGCTGCCATTTCATAGCGCGTGGCGGCGCGGTTGCCCCGGAAGGTGCCATCGGGATAACCGGCAATACAACCATACTTTTCCACAAGGGAGGCCAGTGCTTGGTAGGCCCAGTCGGTGGGGCGCACATCCGAAAGTTGGGACACCGAGGTCACCTGCCCCATGGTGTCTTGATTGGCCAGCAATTCATTCACCGTGCTAATGGTGCTGGAGGCATCGGCGACGGTGCTGGGGGTAGGTGGGGCTTCAGCAGCTTGAAGATTTTGGGGTTCAGCAGGAATCGGGTTTTCAAGGGGAGCGGGTTGATTGGCAGTGGCAATGCCGGCCCCGGCAACCACCCCTAATAGACTTAAGCTACCTGCTAACAAGTAGGTCTTTTTCACGAGACTACTCCTCACTCACAACGGATTAGGCTCAGCAGAATCCTTCATGAATTCTGCTACTCCTTAGTACTAGCTTACACAATGCAGCCTGAATGTGTTGCAGGCTAGTTATGCAACGTTTGGTGCATTATAGTTGCTGCCGAGGTCATTTGTCAAATAGGGTGTTGTGATTTTTTTGACATTCTACTAGTTGGCGTATAGTTGGCCTGCTTGGGCGGCATGGTAGGAGCTACGCACCAAAGGTCCCGCTGCCACGTGGGAAAAGCCCAGTTCACGGGCAATGTTAGCCAAATTCTCAAATTCTTGGGGTGTCCAATACTTCACTACGGGTAAATGGTGCAACGAAGGAGGTAGATATTGCCCCAAAGTCAGGCGATCGCAGCCCACCGCCCGCAGATCCTTGAGGGTTTGAATAACTTCTGTTTCGCTTTCTCCCAAGCCGAGCATCAAGCCGGACTTGGTGGGAATCTGAGGATTCAGTTCCTTGACGATGGCCAAGACCCGCAGTGAGCTCTCATAGGTGGCGCCGCGCCGCACAGGACCCTGTAAACGGCGGACGGTCTCTAGGTTGTGGTTGTAGCAGGCGGGCCGAGCCGCCACAATTTGGGCAATGCAGTCCCGTTGGGACACCCGGCCCCGGTCCAGGCGAAAGTCGGGGGTGAGTACCTCGATTTCTGTCTGGGGGCAGCGCTGGCGGATGGCGTGCATCGTCGCCACAAACTGACCTGCCCCCTGGTCAGCTAAGTCATCGCGAGCCACGGAGGTCAACACAACGTAGTGCAATCCCAAGGTGGCAACGGCGGCGGCAATTTTGGCCGGCTCCTCCGGATCTACGGCAGCGGGAGCCTGCCCCTTTTGCACCTGACAAAAAGCACAGGCGCGGGTACAAGTGGCACCCAAAAGTAAAAAAGTGGCAGTTTTTTGGCTGTAGCACTCACCGCGATTGGGACAGCGCCCCTCTTCACAAATCGTGTGAATTCCGTACTGACGCACTAGGCGCTGAACAGTGGAGATCTCGCTGGCTTTGCCCAGGGGCTTGCGCAGCCACGGCGGCAGGGGTTGGCAGAGCGTCATAGAGTTGGGTTAATCCTAAAAATAGGCAAAAGGCAAGCTAGATACAAAACTTGATTAACTATCGAGTCCATTTATTAAGTAACTGTAAATGATCACTGGGGGTGCTCCTAGGGGGCGATCGCTTCTATGGCAGGATCAATAGCGACGTTACCGCAAGTATGCCACAGAACCTATGAGTGATCAGCCACGCCCAACGGTCATAATTACGGGTGCATCCTCTGGAGTGGGATTGTATGCTACCAAAGCCTTAGCCAATCGGGGCTGGCACGTTGTTATGGCCTGCCGCAATCTTGAAAAAGCTGAGAAAATGGCCAAGGACATGCAGATTCCACCGGAGGCCTACAGCATTTTGCATTTGGACTTGTCTTCCTTAGCCAGCGTGCGCGGCTTCGTTGAGTCATTTCGGGCATTGAATCGCCCCCTGCGGGCTCTTGTCTGCAATGCTGCCGTCTATTATCCGCTGCTTAAGGAACCCATCTACAGTGTGGATGGCTATGAAATGACGGTAGCCACCAATCACTTGGGGCATTTTCTTTTGATCAATCTCCTGCTAGAAGACTTGAAAAATTCTCCCGAAAGCGATAAGCGCTTGGTGATTCTCGGTACGGTGACGGCCAACCGCAAAGAATTCGGCGGGAAAATTCCCATTCCGGCCCCCCCTGATTTGGGGAACCTCGAGGGCTTTGAAAAGGGCTTTAAGAAACCCATTGCCATGATTAACGGTAAGCCCTTCAAATCGGGCAAGGCCTACAAAGACAGCAAGCTCTGCAATATGCTAACGGCACGGGAACTGCATCGTCGCTTCCACGAGAGCACCGGAATTGTTTTTAGTTCCCTTTACCCGGGTTGTGTGGCCGACACGCCTCTGTTTCGCCACCACTTCCCCCTCTTTCAGAAGCTCTTCCCCCTCTTTCAAAAGTACATTACGGGTGGTTATGTTAGCCAAGAAACAGCGGGGGAGCGGGTAGCAATGGTCGTGGCAGACCCTGACTTTCGTCAGTCGGGGGTGCACTGGAGCTGGGGGAATCGCCAAAAAGAAGGCCGCAAAGCCTTTGTCCAAGAACTCTCGGCAGAGGGCAGCGATGAGCAAAAAGCCCGCCGTCTTTGGGAGTTGAGCGAAAAACTGGTGGGATTGGCCTAAAAGTTAATACCTTCTTCCATTCCACTGGCTGAGCTTGCCGCTATGGTGGAAGTGATCCTTGCCATTGCAGGACGGATGTATGTCACAGCAAGATTTCGGCGTTATTGGCCTCGCCGTCATGGGGGAAAACCTTGCCCTCAATGTGGAGCGCAATGGATTTTCCGTGGCGGTTTATAATCGCACACCCGCCCGCACCGAAGCTTTCATGGCCGAACGAGCCGCAGGCCGTTGCTTCAAGGCCACCTATAGTCTTGAGGAATTGGTTGCCTCCCTGTCGCGGCCGCGCCGCATTTTGGCAATGGTCAAAGCAGGGCAACCTGTGGATGATCTGATCCAGCAGCTCAAGCCCCTCCTTGAACCCGGCGATATCCTCATTGATGGTGGCAACTCCCTCTATACCGATACTGAACGCCGCGTTGCCGAAATGGAGGCGGCGGGACTTTGCTTTTTTGGTATGGGGGTCAGCGGTGGTGAAGAGGGTGCCCTCAATGGCCCAAGTCTCATGCCTGGCGGCAGTCGTGAAGCCTACCAAGCCCTCGAACCCATTCTCACCAAAATTGCAGCGCAAGTGGATGATGGCCCCTGTGTCACTTACATTGGACCAGGGGGGTCGGGTCACTTTGTCAAGATGGTGCACAACGGTATTGAGTATGGCGATATGCAGCTCATTGCCGAGGCCTATGACCTACTAAAAAACCTTCTTGGCCTTAATCACCAGCAACTCCATGAGGTCTTCAAAAGCTGGAATGAAACCCCTGAACTTAACTCATTTTTGATTGAAATTACCAGCCAGATTTTCACCTATATTGACCCAGAAACCCATTTGCCCCTTGTGGATGTGATTGTGGATGCGGCAGGTCAAAAGGGAACTGGTCGCTGGACGGTGGAAAGTGCTCTTGAGATGGGGGTGGCGATTCCAACCATTGCCGCTGCCGTGAATGCTCGCATCATGTCCTCTATCAAGGCCGAACGGATGGCGGCTGCCCAAGTGCTCCCTGGTCCTGCGGCTCACTTTAGCGGCAATGCCGAAGAATTCATTGCCAAAATTCGCGATGCCCTCTACTGCTCGAAGATCTGCTCCTATGCCCAAGGCATGGCCCTGATTGCCAAAGGCTCCCAGGAACTCTTTGATAACCAACTGAACCTGAGTGAGATTGCCCGCATTTGGAAAGGGGGCTGCATTATTCGGGCTGGCTTCCTGAATAAGATTAAGCAGGCCTACGGCGAAAATCCTCAATTGGCCAATTTGCTGCTGGCGCCAGAGTTTCGCCAGACCATCTTGGATAAGCAGGCGGCGTGGCGGGAGGTTTTGGTGGAAGCGACCCGTGCGGGGATTGCTGTACCCGCCTTTGGTGCCTCCCTAGAATACTTCGATAGCTATCGGCGCGATCGCCTGCCCCAAAATCTCACCCAAGCGCAGCGGGACTTCTTTGGTGCCCATACCTACGAGCGAATCGATAAACCGGGAACCTTCCATACGGAGTGGGTACCGATTCGGGAGGCGGGCAAAGCTTCTGTTTGAGAGGCAGGCAGTAGATTGCAGACGTAGTCCCCCAAGTGGACAGTTCTTTAGCCTATCTTAAGAATGAGGCGAGCTATCTGCTTGCTGCCGATTGTCCTGCACTTTGGGGAGACCAAGAAGCCTTGCATCCGTTTCTACGACTCCTACACCACAGCCAGCGCTACCAACGCCAAGTGGGGTTTGCCTCCCTCTCCTCTATCCTAAATAAAATTTTTGATCTGGCTCCCCCCGTTCTGATTGGGATTGCTGTGGATTTAGTGGTGAAGCGGCAGGATTCCCTCTTTGCTCGCTGGGGGCTAGCAAGCTTTGAGCAGCAACTCTTGACCTTAGCGGGTCTATCGTTTGTGATTTGGAGCTTGGAGTCGCTCTTTGAGTATGCCTATGCCCGCAGTTGGCGCAATTTAGCCCAGCAGATCCAACACGACCTGCGCCTTGAGACCTATGCCCATGTCCAAGAAATGGATTTGGCCTTTTTTGAGGAGCGCAGCAGTGGGGTATTGCTCTCGATTCTCAATGATGACATTAACCAACTGGAGCGATTTTTGGATGGCGGTGCCAATGAGGTGTTGCAGGTAACAACCACCGTCTTTGTTATTGGTGGCATTTTCTTTTATTTGGCACCCAATGTCGCAATCTGGGGAATGCTGCCGATGCCCCTGATTCTCTGGGGGTCGGTGATCTTTCAGCGGCGACTGGCACCTCGCTATGCAGAGGTGCGGGAAAAGGCGGGACTCCTCAATGAACGCTTGGCCAACAATATTACGGGCATTCAAACGATCAAGAGCTTTACGGCTGAGCTCTACGAACTGGAGCGCCTGCGCTGGGACAGTGAAGCCTACCAACAGAGTAATCGCCGCGCCATTCGCCTCAGTGCTGCCTACATTCCATTGATCCGCTTTGTGATTCTATTTGGTTTTACGGGAACCTTGGTACTGGGGGGCTTTGCTGCTTTTCAGGGACGCTTGGATGTGGGGGCCTATAGCACGATGGTCTATCTGATTCAACGCTTGCTCTGGCCGCTGACCCGTTTGGGGGAAACACTGGATCAGTATCAACGAGCCATGGCCTCAACGCAGCGGGTGCTGAATTTACTGGAAACGCCGATCGCGATTTGTCCGGGCGATCGCCCCCTTGATCCGCACCATGTCAAAGGGGAGGTACGTTTTGAAGCGGTCGGCTTTGCCTATGCTGGCCGTGCCTCCGTGCTGAAAAATGTGAGCTTACACGTCCCTGCAGGTCAAACGATCGCCATTGTCGGCTCCACGGGATCCGGCAAAAGTACCCTTGTGAAATTGTTACTGCGATTCTATGAAGTCCAAGAGGGGTGCATTCTCCTTGATGGCGTGGATATTCGCGAGTATCGCCTGCGGGATTTGCGCAGAGCCATTGGCTGGGTGAGCCAAGATGTCTTTCTCTTCCACGGCACCGTGTTTGAAAACATTGCCTATGGCAGTCCGGAGGCAACCCGTTCTGAGGTGATCCGGGCAGCAAAACTGGCTGAAGCCCATGACTTCATTGAGCAACTGCCCCAGGGCTATGACACGGTGGTGGGGGAGCGGGGCCAAAAACTCTCCGGTGGTCAGCGGCAACGGCTGGCGATCGCCCGTGCCCTTCTCAAAGATCCGCCGATTCTGGTGCTCGATGAAGCCACATCCGCCGTGGATAACGAAACCGAAGCTGCCATCCAGCGATCGCTAGCCCAGATTACTGCCCATCGCACCACCATTGCCATTGCCCACCGCCTCTCCACCATTCGCCACGCCAACTGCATCTATGTCCTTGAGGGAGGTGAAATTGTGGAGCAGGGGACCCACGAAGCCCTCCTGGCTCAGCAGGGGGTTTATTACAGCCTTTGGCAAGTCCAAGCAGGAATTCTGGAAACTTAGGACTTAAGGTTATAGCGGGCCCGCTCCGCCGCCGTCTTCTCACGATCCAGTTTCAAAATCAGCACCGCCAAGGGGGGCAAACACAGATCAAGGGAATAGCGGCGGTTGTGGTAGGGCCACTCATCCGCCCACTTGCCGCCTAAGTTACCCATATTGCTGCCGCCATACTCGCGGGCATCACTGTTAAACAATTCCCTATAGAAACCATGCTCCGGCACCCCGATACGATAGTGGCTATGGGGCTGTGGTGTAAAGTTACAGACGACAACGACAAAATCTTGGTAGTCCTTGTCCCAGCGGATGAAGGACACAACGCTATGGCGGTTGTCACTACAGTCAATCCACTCAAAGCCCTCCTGTTTGAAATCTTGGGTATAGAGGGCCGGTTGGGAACGGTAGAGGTGATTCAGATCTTGAAAGAAGCGTTTGGTTTGCTGATGGGGCTCGTATTGTAGCAGGTGCCACTCCAGATCGCTCCAGACATTCCACTCGCTCCATTGGGCAAACTCCATCCCCATAAACATGGTTTTCTTGCCGGGGTGGGTGAACATATAGGCAAACAAACAGCGCAGGTTCGCAAATTTCTGCCAGCGATCGCCCGGCATTTTGCCAATAATGTGACTCTTGCCGTGGACCACCTCATCGTGGGAAAGGGCCAGCATGAAGTTCTCGCTGTGGTGGTACCACATACTGAAGGTGACATTGTTGTGATGGAACTGGCGGAACCACGGATCCATGCTGAAGTAGTCAAGCATATCGTGCATCCAACCCATGTTCCACTTCAGGTTAAAGCCCAATCCCCCCATGTAGGTCGGCCAGGAGACCATCGGCCAGGCTGTTGACTCCTCAGCAATCGACAGAATCCCCGGAAAGTAGCTAAAGATCACGTGGTTGACTTGGCGCAGGAAGTTGGCCGCTTCTAAATTCTCCCGTCCACCGTATTCATTGGGTACCCACTCTCCCTCCTTGCGGCCATAGTCGAGATAGAGCATCGAGGCCACGGCATCCACGCGAATACCGTCAATGTGGTACTTGTCAAACCAAAAGAGGGCATTGGCCACCAGAAAATTGCGCACTTCGTGGCGACCATAGTTAAAGACTAGGGTGCCCCATTCCTTGTGTTCGCCCTTGCGGGGATCCGCGTGTTCGTACAGATGGGTGCCATCAAAGAACGCCAGCCCATGGCCGTCCTTGGGAAAGTGCCCCGGTACCCAATCGACAATGACGCCAATGCCGTTTTGGTGGCACTGATCCACGAAATACATAAAGTCGTGGGGACTGCCATAGCGGGATGTGGGGGCATAGTAGCCAGTCACTTGGTAGCCCCAAGAGCCATCGAAGGGATGCTCAGCAACGGGCAAAAGTTCAATGTGGGTGTAGCCCAATTCCTTGACGTAGGGAATAAGTTTGGCCGCCAATTCACGATAGGTGAGAAAGCGTGCCCAGGGCTTGAGTTCTGCCACCTGTACGGGTTCTTGGGGTTGGCCATCGGCCCCAATGGGGGGATCCTCCATGGAGGCATGGAGCCACGATCCGAGGTGCACCTCATAGACAGAAATCGGTTGGGTAAGGGGGTCGGTGTGGCGCCGTTTTTCTAGCCAGTCGTTGTCGCCCCATTGGTAGCTATTGAGGTCGGTGACAATGGAAGCAGTCTTGGGACGCGGTTCTTGGTAGAAGCCGTAGGGATCTGATTTTTCGTAGATGTGGCCCTCTTGGTTCTTAATTTCGTACTTATAGTGCTCGCCGACACCCAACCCGGGGATAAAGAGTTCCCAGATGCCATTGCCCCGTCGTGCCATTTGGTGTTTGCGGCCATCCCAGTGGTTAAAGTTACCAATGACAGAGACATTGCGGGCATTCGGTGCCCAGACGGCGAAATACACCCCCGCGACGCCATCGACTGTGAGCAGGTGTGCCCCTAGTTTTTCATAGATGCGGTGGTGATTACCCTCGGCAAAGAGATGAACATCAAAATCCGTCAGCTTTGGAGAGCGGAAGGCATAGGGGTCATAGATAACCCGCTCGTGGCCATTTTCGCAGATTTTTAGTTGGTAGTTATTGAGTTCTGCTACGGGAATATGGCACTCGAAGAAGTGGGGGTGGTGCACCGACGTCATCGGATATTCTTGCCGCTGCTCGGGACAGAGGACACTCACCCGCTCGGCATTCGGTAAGTAGGCACGTACCGCCCACACGGATTGGCCATTTTCCTGAATCTGATGACATCCCAAAATTTCAAAGGGATCGTGGTGCTGGTTGGAAACAATGCGGTCAATCTGCTCGGGCGAAACGGTCATATTTTTATACTTTCGTAAAATATAGGGACAATACTATAGAAAAGTTAACAATCAGAATGCTCCCCTTGACAAGGGTATGAAGGCTATTTCTCTGGTTTCTCTGGATCGGCTGCGTGGGCTAAGAGTCCTTTGAGTAGCTCCCGCAATAGGCTCGGTCCTTGGTAAATCCAACCGGTGTAGAGTTGCACTAGTGTTGCACCGGCCGCCAGTTTTTCAATGACATCCTCGGGCGTGAAAATCCCCCCTACCCCAATGATCGGCAGAGTGCCTTGGGTCTGCTTGTGGATAAAGCGAATCACGGCGGTAGCGCGATCGCGCAAAGGGGCGCCACTGAGACCGCCGGCCTCCGCCGCGGGCGATCGCCCCGTCTGAGGAATAGTCTGGCTTTTCAGCCCCTCCCGTGCCACGGTGGTATTGGTGGCTACAATCCCGGCAAGTTCATAGGCCTGCAGGAGATCAAGAATGGCAGCAATCTGTTCCCAACTCAAATCGGGGGCAATTTTCAGCAGCAGGGGCTTGCGGGGGTGATTGGCGGTTTGGAGCGTTTCCAAAATGGGTTCCAGTTGTTCCTTGGCTTGCAGGTCCCGCAGTCCCGGTGTGTTGGGCGAACTCACATTAATCACGAAATAATCCCCCAGGGGATGGAGGCGGCGAAAACTGGCTAAGTAATCCTCTTTGGCGGCCTCCAAAGGGGTAATTTTTGATTTGCCTAGGTTAATGCCGATGGGAATATTGGGTGGGGGCGATCGCTCTAAGGAGGCAGCCATCGCCTCTGCCCCAGCATTATTAAACCCCATGCGATTGATGACAGCGCGATCGGCCCCTAGGCGAAAGAGGCGCGGCCGAGGATTGCCCGGCTGCGGATGCCACGTAACGGTGCCCAATTCAGCAAAGCCAAAGCCAAAGGCCGACCAGACACTGCGGGCAACCCCATTCTTATCAAACCCCGCTGCCAAACCAATGGGGTTCGGAAAGCGCAACCCCCACACCTGCCGCTCTAGGCGGGGGTCTGAAAGGGCATACCGTTGCTGGAGTTGTTGCCGTAGCCAAGTGCCTAGGGAACGATCTTGATTGAGCCACCCACAGAGAGAGATAAACTGCTGATGCAAAAATTCTGGATCCGCCTGCAACCCAGAAAAAAGCAGTGGCCGCAGCAGGTGCCGATAGGGATCAATGGCCATCTAAACTGCCACTGCCTCACCTAAAAGGGCAAACTGGCAACACGGTCACCCTAGTCCAGATAGCCCATGAGGACAGGGGAATCATCAATGATATTGGAGGCAATGGGACGCTCTCCAGCGGAATAGTAGGTTTCAGCAATGTGTAGGCCACTGGTGGTAATCGGACGAATGCCCATCCAATTCACTGTCTCAACAATTTCAAAGTCATCCGCCGCCACTGGCCGCACCCCCATGATGTTGAGGGTTTCAACCACCCGGAAATTGGTTGCCACAATGGGGCGAATACCAGCGGAGTTGATGCTGTCGTAGATTTGCAGGCCACTGCTGAGCACAGGCCGCTCACCGGCATCTTTGATCATGTGCACCACTTGCACCGGACTGGCCTCAATGGGGCGTAGGCCGGCACTATTAAAGGTTTGCCACACCACAATGTCACTGGCTTGGGTGGTGCCGGCGGGGGCAAGCGCCGTTTTTTCGGCGAGGGAGACCATTTGACCGCTATTTTCCTTGGTGGGCGGATTGCTGCGACGGGCGGGACGACCAGCTTTGGCTGTGGGTTCTTCGGGGGGTGGGGTTTGGGGGGGTTCAGTCATGGCGATCGCTCCTAATGCAACAGTTCAATCCTACAGGTGAATTCCTATGCAAGTATTCTATATCTTTAGTTTTTGATCATAGCAGCCAAAGCAGGGGCCAGCGGTTTGAAAAATCGCTTTTGGTGAAGGAACGGTTGGCTCTTCAAGCGTGCAGCAGAGGAATCATATCGGTGGGTGCCCCTTGGCCAATCACTTTGCCGCGATCGAGAACAATGGCACCATCCGCTTGCGCTAGTTCATCGAGGCGATGGGTGACCCACAGCGCCGTCATCCCTTGAGTGTTGACCAGTTGGCGCACATAGCCCAAGAGTTCCCGCTGGCTATCGGGGTCAAGGAGTGCCGTGGGTTCATCGAGCAACAGCACCCGGCAATGGCGAGCAATCGCCCCGGCAATAGCTACCCGCTGTTTTTGGCCACCACTGAGGGCATAGATGGGACGGCGTTCTAGCCCCTGTAAATTTACCGCTTGCAGAGCAGCACTGACGCGCTCACGCACCTGCCAATAGTTCAGAGCTTCACCATTGAGACTAAAGGCAATATCGGCACCCACACTCGGCATCACCAGTTGGTGATCGGGGTTCTGGAAGACAAAGCCAAGGGGCTGCTCTACATAGACTTCACCCCTTTGGGGCTGCAAAAGTCCCCCCAAAATACGCACCAGTGTTGACTTACCACTACCATTGCGGCCTAGGAGCATCCACAGTTGCCCCCGCGGGATTTCTAACGATACCTGATCCAGCACTAAAACCTCTGGCGACCAGCCAAAGGAGACCTCTTTGAGATGAATTGCTGTGGAGATTGCCGCCATGGGTTTTTGGACAATACTCATGGTTTTCGGTAGGGTGATGATGATCCCCAATTGGGTTGTTGGGCACCAAGTAAGGAGCGGCTATGCAAGAGGAATTATACATTGTCCTCATCAGCATTCATGGTTTGATTCGGGGCGATCGCCTTGAACTGGGGCGAGATGCCGATACGGGAGGACAAACGCGCTATGTGGTCGAACTGGCAAAAACCCTTGCAGCCCATCCCCGTGTTGCACAAGTGGATTTGGTCACTCGTCTAATTCCCGATGCCAAGGTCAGTCCCGACTATGCCCAGCCCATTGAGCGAATTAGCGATCGCGCCCGCATTGTCCGTCTGGCCTGTGGTCCGCGCCGCTATTTGCGCAAAGAAGTGCTTTGGCCCTATCTAGATGTCTTTGCCGATGAACTGTTGCGCCATCTCCGCCAAAGTGGGCGCATGCCCGATGTCATCCACAGTCACTATGCCGATGCGGGTTATGTGGGCTGCCGTGTGGCTGGCTGGTTGGGGGTTCCCCTTGTGCACACTGGGCATTCCCTCGGACGGGTCAAGCAACAGCGACTCCTGGCCCAGGGCGGTAAACCCGATGCCCTTGAAGAGCAGTTTCACTTTACGACGCGCATCGAAGCCGAAGAACAAACCCTTGCCAGTGCCGCACTCATTATTGCCAGTACCCACCAGGAAGTCGAAGAGCAGTATCGCCTCTACGATCAATACGACCCGGCACGGATGGCCGTGATTCCACCGGGGGTAGATACCAGCCGCTTCTATCCAGCCCCGGTTCCAGCCGATTTACCGTTTCGCAAGGAATTGCGTCGCTTTTTGCTGGAGCCGGAAAAGCCCTTTATCTTTTGCCTCTCTCGACCAGTACCACGTAAGAATGTGGCTGCCCTGCTCAAGGTCTATGGCAGCGATCCCTTTTTGCAGGAGCGAGCAAATCTCGTTTTAGTTCTCGGCAATCGCACCGATATTAGCAAGATGGAGGCCAGCCCTCGCCAAGTATTGACGGAAGTCTTTTTGCTGGTGGATCGCTATGATCTCTATGGCAAAGTCGCCTATCCGAAAACCCACACGAGTGATGAAGTCCCCGATCTGTACCGTTTAGCCGCGCAGCAACGGGGGGTTTTTATCAATCCTGCGCTGACGGAACCCTTTGGCCTGACCCTCATTGAAGCGGCTGCCTGTGGATTGCCGATTTTGGCCACAGCGGATGGCGGGCCGCAGGAGATTATCCGCCACTGTCGCAATGGCTTGCTCTTTGATGCCCTTGATCTAGAAGCAATTCGCAGCGCTCTGCATCAAGCCTTTCAAAGCGATAGTCAGTGGCAGATTTGGGCAGACAATGGCCTGAAGGGGGTACAGGCCCACTACTCTTGGCGCAGTCATGTGGAGGCCTATTTGCAGGCCCTTGATCAACTGGCGGCAAAATCGGTGTTGCCCGTGTTGAGTGTGCAACGGCAACCGCTTCAGTGCCAGACTCATCAACTGCCAACCACCCTGACACGGAACCGCCTGCTCACCCTCGAACGCCTGTTGATTAGTGATATTGACAATACCTTGATTGGCGATCGCGCGGCCCTTGAGCGACTATTAACCCTTCTCCAACGCCGTCCCGAAATGGGTTTTGGGGTGGCAACGGGGCGTCACCTAGAAATTACCCTAGAGGTGCTCCATGAATGGGGGGTGCCCATCCCCGATGTTTTAATTACATCCGTGGGCAGTGAAATTTACTATGGCCCGCACCTGGTTCCCGACACCAGTTGGCAGCAGCACATTAGCTATCGCTGGGAACCGCAGCGGGTCAGAGACACCCTCGCCGCTGTGGCCGGCCTAAGGCTGCAACCCCCTGAGAATCAACGCTCCCACAAAATTAGCTACAACGTTGACACCACTGTTCTCCCCAGCATTACACCAGTGCTGCGGCTGCTGCGGCAGCAGAAACTCCATTGTCGGCCGATTTTCTCCCACAATCAGTTCTTGGATATTTTGCCCCTACGTGCTTCCAAAGGCGATGCTCTGCGCTATCTGGCCCTGAAGTGGGGCTATCCGCTGCAAAAACTGTTGGTGGCTGGCGATTCTGGCAATGACGAGCAAATGCTGACGGGGAATACCCTTGCTGTTGTTGTGGGCAATCACAGTCCGGAATTGGAAAAGCTGCGCGATCGCCCCCACATTTACTTTGCCAAGGGTCACTATGCCCAAGGGATTCTGGAAGCCATTGAGCACTACGGCTTCTAAGCAGCCATCCAGTCAGATTCCCCAGGGGGATAGTCGGCAGAGGGGCCCTAGAGGTAACTCAACACTTGGCTAACCACTTCTGGGCTCACGGAAATACTGTCAAGGCCCAAGTCAATTAACCACGGCAGCCAATGGGGATAGCGGGCGGGGGCTTCACCACAAAGACTGCAGCCTAAATGATGCACTTTGGCGCCTTGAATCAGTTGGGCGATCGCCCCCTTAACGGCAGGATGGTCTTCATTTAATTCGGGTAGGGCCGTTTCGCGATCAATGCCCAAGAGCAGTTGGGTGAGATCATTGGTGCCAATTGTAATTCCCGCAACGCCAAGATGGGCTAGATCAGCCAGCAAAAATAGAATAGCCGGCACCTCCGCCATCACCCACAATTCCACACCCGCATTGAGTGTAAGACCATGCTCCGCAAGTGCTTTTTGACAGTAGACCACTTCACGGACACTGCGGACAAAGGGCAGAACAATGCGTAAAGGGCAGGTTTCTAAACGGTGGGCGATCGCCAGCGCCGACAGCTCCAAGTGAAATAGTTCCGGACAATGGAAATAGCGACTCACGCCCCGCAGCCCCCAATCTGTTTCCGGTTCAAAGCGATGTCCCCCCAACAGTTGCCGATAATCTGCTGGCCGTAAATCTAACGTGCGATAAAAGAGGGGACGGGGGGCGATCGCCCGCATAAATTCACCCAGGTGCTGCACCCAGCGATCGCGCAACTGCTCAGCTTCCCCCTGCTCCAACCAATGACAGGGATGGCGATGCTCCAAAAAAGCCAGTAACATCAGCTCTGAGCGCAACAGGCCAATGCCATCGCAGGGAAGCGATCGCAATAGTCGTAGGGCACTGACTTGACTCACATTGACCATGACCTGCAAGGGCAATTGCTTCACCGCCGGGGGTGAGGGCGTTTGCGGAGGGGGGGTAGCCACCACCGGCAATGGCTCTGGGGGCAGTTGATAGATAGCTCCCCGGTGACCATCAAGAAACAGTGTCATTCCCGAACGAATCTGCTGTGTGGCATTGGCCACATCCACCACCGCTGGCCGTCCCAATTCCCGTGCCAGAATTGCCCCATGGCTCGTTAGCCCTCCCTGCTCACAAATCACACCAACGGCAGCATTCACGAGGGGCAACCAGTGGGGAGGAATACTTTTGGTCACCAAAATCCGTCCAGCCACAGCAGCCGGGGCACAGGGGTCGGTGACCACAATGGCAGGGGCGATCGCCTGCCCTCCAGCAGCGGGAATTCCTTGCGCGAGTAGAGTATGCTCCACCGCCTGCGGCAAGGGGGCAACCGGCAGAGGCTCCGGCAAACACTGTCCCCACCAAACCTGTGTCTGGCTGCGATGCCAAAGCCAGAGATGGGACGCTGCCCCGCGACAGGCCTGCTGCAAGTGGTGCTCCTCTGCGGGCGTCAGCTCAATTCCCCTTGGGGGCAGGGGAATGCCTTGATGGGGTAGAGCCACACCGCTGGCGATCGCCTTCAACGTCGGCTCCCTCCCTATCCACCAACCTGAAGCAACAATGGCACTTAGGGGGTAAAGCAAGATCACCCCCTTGAGCTGACAAAAATCCCATCCCTGCTGCCAATAGGTATAGAGATTCTTGGCTTGAACAAGGGCAGCAAAGGCAGCTTCGATCACCTGATGACACAGGGGCAAACTGGGACGGTTTAAGACTGTGCCACGACCTAGCCCCCAAGGTAAGTCCACAGCACCCTGCCAAAGATAGGTGGTGAGAACCAGATGGGAGTCTCCCCCCTGTTGTTGCCAAAAGTGATGACACTCAGCAAAAATTGTTTCTAACTCTCCCACATCCAAGGGCGGTAATTGATCGGTCATCTCCAGAGCCAGTGCCTTGAAATCCGCGGCAGTGGGAGGTCGCTCCTGCCAGCGATCGCAGGCTGCTTGCCACAGGGGAATGGCGCCAGCGCGCAACTGTTGCCAGACACTAGTAGAAATCAACCACACAGGATGAGGCGGTGGCAAGACTTGTTGCGTCTTTTGCAGGGCAACCAACGTTGGGGAAAGGGCTTCCGCTGGGTACTGCTGTAGGGGTTCCAGAAGGAGTGATGTCACAAACGCATTTCCTTAATCGTCTCCTGAATCGTCCTTGGGGGGCTGGGAGCCGACGATCCTACCTAGGGAGAACTGACTTCCGTTGGCTGACGGCGGCGAATGTTGAGGACATCAGTGATTTTTCTAATTTGCGCCAAGATACGATCCAACTGCTTCGCATTCACAATATCAATACACAAATCAATAGTTGCCGTGCCCGTCGGATGCGTGTGGACATTGGCTCGCCGTACATTAATTTGATGATCGGTTAAACGGGTCAAAATATCCTTAAGAATACCGACGCGATCAATTACCTCAATTTGCACATCCACAGGGTAGGTTTGGGGACGGTGTGGATTGACTTTGGTATTCCAACTCACTGGAATCAGGCGATCGCTCGACACCGCCTCTAGGCTGCTACAGCCCTGCCGATGAATGGAAATACCCCGACTGCCCAGCGTCACCACGCCAATAATCGGCTCATCGGGCACAGGACAACAACAGCCAGCAATGTGATAAACCAAGCCCTCCACCCCTAGAATCGGGGAATCAGTGGGTTTGGTGGTCGCTGGTACACGGTTAACAGGGGCAGATTCCGAAGGCAGTTCCGGTGGGGTTGTCTCTGGACGTGCCAGGGTAATTGCCCGCAGCCGATTCACCACCAGATTCAGCGTGATTTCACCATAGCCCAGGGCCGCCACTAGGTCATCCACACTTTGGTAGTTGCTGCGCTCTGCCACCTGCTGCATTTGCGGTGACTTCAGGAGTGCTTCCAAACCGGCTTTGCCCAGTTCTTTCTCTAGTAACTCCCGTCCCCGTTGCAGGTTTTCATCGCGGCGCGATCGCTTGTACCACTGCCGAATACGATTGCGTGCCGTTGTTGTTTTAACAAAGTTCAACCAATCCAAACTGGGGTGAGCTGTTTTTTGAGTGAGAATTTCCACAATGTCGCCATTGCGCAGGGGGGTATCTAGGGGCACCATCCGACCATTCACCCGTGCCCCAGCACAGTGATTGCCGATATCGGTGTGAATACGGTAGGCAAAGTCAAGGGGCGTTGCCCCCTGTTGCAGGGCAAGGACATCCCCTTGGGGTGTAAAAACATAGACCTCCTTATCAAAGAGATCATCGCGAATGCTGTCAAGATACTCCTGCGCATCCTTGAGGTCATTTTGCCAATCCAGCAGTTGGCGTAGCCACGTAAATTTTTGATCTTGGACACTCCACTGCTGCGGCAAGGACTGACCTGTTTCTTTGTACTTCCAGTGGGCAGCAATTCCATACTCAGAGACATGGTGCATCGCCAAGGTGCGAATTTGTACCTCCAAGGGGCGCCCCCCAAGACCCATAACGACGGTGTGCAGCGATTGATACTGGTTGGGTTTGGGCAAGCTAATGTAGTCCTTGAACCGCCCCGGCACCGAAAGAAAACAGTCATGGACAACCGCAAGGGCACGATAGCACTCATCCTTTGTGGCTACAAGGATGCGAATGCCCGCTATATCATAGATTTCATGGAATTCTTTGTGCTGCCGCATCATTTTTTGGTAGATGCTGTAGAGGTGCTTGGGACGGCCGCTAATTTCTAGGTAGCCAAAGCCCATCCCCGATAACCGCTCTTGAAGAATTTGAATGGCCTGCTGCAGTTGTGCCTCGCGATTGGCGCGCTTTTCGGCCACCAATTCTTGAATGCGGCGGTAGGCCTCTGGCTCCAGGTACTTAAAGGCCAAATCCTCGAGCTCCCACTTGATCCGCCAGATCCCCAGGCGGTTGGCCAGGGGAGCAAAGACATCACGGGTTTCTTGGGCAATGGCATGGCGGCGATCTTCCGGCAGATACTCAAGGGTGCGCATATTATGCAGGCGATCGGCTAGCTTGACGACGATGACACGAATATCCTGCGCCATCGCCAAAAACATTCGCCGGAAACTTTCCGCTTGCCGCTCCGTTTTACTGGAGAAGTTAAATTTCGAGAGCTTGGTGACCCCTTCCACCAGTCGCCGCACCTCAGCACCAAAATTTGCTTCTAGCTCCTCTGCTGTAACAGCGGTATCCTCAATCACATCGTGGAGCAACCCCGCCGCCAAGAGGGCTGGCCCACCCCCTAAATCCCGCAAAATACTCGCCACTGCCACAGGATGGGCAATGTAGGGTTCCCCTGAAGCCCGCCGCTGTCCTTGGTGCAAGTCATAGGCAAATTGAAACGCTCGACAGACCAAATCATCCCCATTCTCAGGATTTGGATTTTGCAGGCACGTCGCTAACCAATCGGGTAATTCAATATCAGTCGGCAAGCTAGGTGCAAAAGCGTTCATGGCGGCAGGCGATCGGGAAAGCAGCACAATCAATTCGAGTACGTATATTTTACTTTAATTTCATCCCCAGCGCGGGGATGAACTAGAGCGCCAACGCTTCTTGCCCCCCTAATTTTTGGGGTTACGGGTTGATAAATTTCTTATCTCCCCTAACATGGCAACTAAGCACGTGAATCCCTCAGAGAAACAAGAGCAAAACAAGAACTATGGGAACCCCACTGACGCCAATGACTCGGCATTACATCCTGCGTTTGCTCAATCAAGGCAGCGATCCATTGGCGTGGCTAGAGCAGAATTTGGAAAAAGCAGCGCAGCATCGGGAGCAGGATATTCTTGCTCGCCTCGAATCTTTAGCTCCTGCAGAATTGGCAGCAGTGGAAATGATTGTGCGCCTGCACCGCTCCCTCAGTGGCACTGCCGCGGAGAATTTGGATGCCTCTGTGCAGCGAAAAAGCCTAGAACAAAAACTATTCCATATCTTGGGGGTGACGCCACCAACAGAGGTTGCGCCCTCTGAGATGATCGCCGCTTCTGCTGCTCAGGCTCCGCTGCAACTGGCTCAGGTGCTGGAGCACTTGAATCGCGTTAGCAAAGTAGCTCAAAAGTATCTAGGCAGTAGAATTGTTGCCAATTACTGGCGAGCCTCGCGCCCTCCTAGTAGCTGGTGTGCTGATTTCCTTGTCAGCGATGACGGTTCCATTACCTACCAGGGTGCTCTACCGCCTCAGCAGGTTTTGGTCAACTCAAGCCAACAGCAGCAGTTGGAAATGTGGTTAGTGAGTTTTGTCGATCAATGTTGCCGCATTCTCCCCCTCTTTAAACATAATCTGCAAAAAGCAAGGCTCTCGGATTCTTCCCTCCGATCTGAATCAGGGACTACTGCTGTTTCAGATAAGCGCTAGCCCCCAGTGTTTGCAGTTTTTCATTCTTGGCGCTCACAGTGGCTGCTAATTCTTGACGATAGGCAAGCACTTGCTCCAGCAACGTTGGATCATGACTGGCCAACAGTTGGACCGCCAATAGGCCTGCATTTTGGGCATTGCCAATGGCAACTGTTGCAACGGGAATCCCGGCCGGCATCTGCACAATTGAGTAGAGAGAGTCCACCCCCTGCAAATGGCGGCTCGGCACGGGTACGCCAATCACGGGCAGGGGGGTTAGGGAGGCTATCATGCCCGGTAAGTGAGCAGCGCCCCCGGCACCGGCAATAATGACTTTTAGACCTCGCTGATGGGCATTTTGAGCAAATTCCACCATGGCAAGGGGAGTGCGGTGGGCTGAGAGGATAGCGACTTCATGGGGAATGCCAAAGCGCTCACAAATGGCGATCGCCCCCTGCATGGTCGGCAAATCGGAATCACTGCCCATGACAATGGCAACCAGCGGTGTCTCTGCCATTCCTCCTGCTTACCCCCTCAACAAACGGTGCAACCTCATCCTACAGCCCTTTTCTGCGGAGCGAGATATGATTTCCCTATGGTGAGTGCTGCTGCGATTAAGGAATTTGCCCATCAGTTGGGGTTCCATCGGGTGGGGATTGTGGATTTGCGCACCTATACGGATGACCATCCTTCTGGAGTGGCTGCCCTCCAGCGCTGGTTAGCCCAAGGGTTTCAAGCGGACATGGAATGGATGGCCAATCCCCGCCGACAGGAGATTCAAGCTGTCCTGCCGGGAGCGCGATCGATCATTGCCGTTGCCCTGAATTACTATCAGCCGCATCCCCAGCCCCCTCCTAAGGTGAAAATTGCCCGCTATGCCTGGGGGCGAGATTACCATCGGGTCTTGGGAAAACGCTTGCGAGCACTGGCGCAATGGCTTCAGTCCCAGGTACCTGAGATGAACTACCGTTGGTATGTGGATACCGGTCCTGTGCAGGACAAAGTTTGGGCAGAACAAGCAGGAATCGGTTGGATCGGCAAGCACAGCAATCTGATTTCACGGCAGTATGGCTCGTGGATTCTCTTGGGGGAATTAATTACCACCTTGGCGTTAACGGGCGATCGCCCCCACACGAATCACTGCGGCACCTGTACCCGCTGCTTGGCCGCCTGTCCCACCGGTGCCATCGTCGAACCCTATGTGGTGGATGCCAACCGCTGCATTGCCTACCACACGATTGAAAACCGTGCCCCCGAACTCCCCGCCGCAATTGCTGCTCACTTAGAAGGCTGGGTTGCCGGCTGTGACATTTGCCAAGAGGTGTGCCCGTGGAATCAACGCTTTGCCCAACCGACGGATGTGTCTGACTTTGGGGCGCGATCGCCCCTCCTCAACACTACAGCCGAAGAACTCGCTACCCTCAGCGAGCAAACGTGGGACGAGCTGACCCGCGGTTCGGCGCTGCGGCGAATCAAACCGGAACAATGGCGGCGCAATGCCCAAGCGGTGCTCTCTACTCGCTAGTATGATGATATCAATTAAGTGATTCAATCCTGAGGCTCACCAATGGTTCGACGACGCTCTACCCCTTGGATCTATCGTTGGTCGCGGTGGCTGATTGGTGGGGTTGCGCTTGCGGGTATGGCGGTAACGGCCTATCTGACGCTCGTTAAATTGACCGATCAGGAAGTAGCGTGCCCGACCTCCGGCTGTGATATTGTCCTCAACAGTCCGTGGGCAACTGTATTTGGTATTCCCCTGTCCCTCCTTGGTTTTGTGGCCTACACAGGAATGCTGTCTCTGGCAGCATTGCCACTGCTGTTGAAGGAGCCCCAGCAGAAAGAACTGCGCCGTCAAGTTGAAACCACCACTTGGCTTTTGCTCTTTCTGGGGGCCATGGCTATGGCCAGCTTCAGTGGTTACCTCATGTACATTCTGGTCACCGAAATTAAAGCCAGTTGTCTCTATTGCATTGCCTCGGCCGTCTTTAGCGTCACCTTGCTCCTCTTGACAATTGTCGGTCATGAGTGGCGCGATCGCGGCCAACTCTTTTTTAACGGCGTGATTGTTGCGGTTATTACGCTCGTGGCTGTTTTTGGCATCTATAATGCGCGCATGGCTAACACCGACGGCCCCGGCATTCCCGTTGTCAATACTTCAGGTCCTGCAGAAATGGCCTTAGCGCGCCACTTAACCCAGGTGGGGGCGGTTATGTATGGCGCCTATTGGTGTAGCCACTGCCACGATCAAAAGGAACTCTTTGGCAAGCAGGCGGTACGCGAACTCAACTATGTGGAATGTGACCCCAATGGTGCCAATCCCCAAGTGGAACGCTGCCGCGCCAAGGGCATTCAGGGCTATCCCACATGGGAAATTCATGATCAGCTTTATTCCGGCACGCGATCGCTAAGTGAACTGAGCCGGCTCAGTAACTACAAGGGTCCAATGAACTTTAAGAACGAATAGGGACAGCAGATCTCGGTGATAGAATAAAGCCAACCAAGCACTATGCCGGTTTTCTATGCTCTCTACCGAGACTGTTGCCGAACCACCAGAGGCCTCTCGTATCCCCCTAACTACCCTTGCCAACATATTGGTAATTGAAGACGAAGACCTAATTCGCGAGACCCTTGTGCTTGCTTTGGAGGAGGAGGGATACCATACCCTTGTGGCCAGCGATGGCTATGAAGCCCTCAGCCTGATGAATAACTATCTCTTGACGGACAGCTTCCCTAAAGATGCAGAGATACATCTCATCATTCTAGATGTGATGCTGCCAGGTATTAATGGACTCGATCTATGCCGAATCATTCGCGGGGAAGGGTGCACCGTCCCCATCCTCATGATCAGTGCCAAAGGCAGTGAAATTGATCGGGTGGTCGGCCTGGAAATTGGTGCCGATGACTACTTGGCTAAGCCCTTTGGCATGCGGGAGATGCTGGCCCGCTGCCGTGCCCTCTTGCGGCGGACACAAATTCAACCGTCCACGGCGCTAACGGTGCTCCGCTTTCGTGATCTTTGTCTCTATCCCCAAGAATGCCGCGTAACCCTGCGGGGCGAGGAGATCAATCTCTCCCCCAAAGAATACAAACTGCTCGAGCTGTTTATGCGCCACCCCCGCCGCGTTTGGCCACGGGAGCAATTGCTAGATCAAGTGTGGGGGCCTGACTTTATCGGCGACAGCAAGACGGTTGATGTCCACATCCGCTGGCTGCGGGAGAAAATTGAAACCGATCCCAGTCATCCCCAGTACATTCTTACGGTGCGGGGTTTTGGCTATCGCTTTGGTTGAGGGTCAGTAAAACAATCGCCATCAACGCTGCCGGTAAAAGGACTAGCAAGGCAATCACACCGAAACTTGGCGGCAAGGGATAGAGGGGTGCGGCAAATTTAATCCCTAGGGAAATAAGAAGCGACACCAGCCACACCACGGCTAACCACATCAGTTCTGACCGCCAAGGTACCATGTTATTTCTCCATCCCTAGGGCCGTTTCAAGGGCAGTGGCCATGATGGCAGTGGGGGCGGGTTGGCCAATCCAGTACTCCAAGGCTGCCGCTCCTTGATGGAGAAGCATGGCAAGGCCGTCGAAGGTTTGCAGTCCCCGTGCCATCGCCAATTGCAAAAGCAGGGTGGGGCGAGGCTTGTAGATGAGGTCATAGACAATGGCGGTGGCGGGTAGTTTTGCCAAGTCTTCGGCTGCTAGGGGGGTGGCGCCAGGATGGGGGGCCATACCAATGGGAGTGGTATTGACCACCAGGCTGATTTTCGCCAAACAAGTGGCTCGCTCTGACCAAGGCATAGGATGGAGGGGAATCTGTGGCCAACTGGCCACAAAGGCCTCTAGCCGTTCCCTTTGGCGACCACTGATATAGATCTGCCGACAGCCCAAGTCATAACAGGCAGTGACTACGGCTCGCGCCGCCCCCCCATAGCCCAAGACTAAAACAGCCATTTCCGACCAGAGGCAGGATTGTTGCCGCAGGGGTGCCAAGAAGCCATGCACATCGGTATTCGTGCCCACCCATCCTTTTTCACTGCGATAGACGGTGTTGACTGCCCCGACCTGCTGCGCGAGGTCGCTCACATCTGCTAAATGGGGAAGGATGGTTTCTTTGTGGGGAATGGTGACATTAAAGCCAACGACGTTCAGGGCCTCTAGGCCGGCGATCGCCACCCCGAGCTGCTGTGGCTTGACCCAAAAGGGCACATAGACATAATTCAACCCCAAATACTCGAGTGCGGCATTGTGCATTGCCGGTGAAAGGGTGTGTTCAATCGGGTCACCAATGACTCCCAGAAGCTGGGTTTGGCCAGAGATCTTCGGCATCCGCCCCTAGACCGCCTCGTGATCTTTTTCGCTGGTACGAATGCGAATGACCTGCTCTACGGGGGTGACGAAAATCTTACCGTCGCCAATTTCGCCGGTGCGGGCGGCTTCAATAATTTTGGCCACGACCATATCCACTTGATCGTCTTCGACAACAATCTCAATTTTTAACTTTTGTAAAAATTCCACCGTGTATTCTGAACCACGGTACCGTTCCGTTTGCCCCTTTTGCCGCCCAAAGCCGCGTACTTCGGAGACGGTCATGCCGACAATACCCGCATTGACAAGGGCGATCTTGACTTCATCCAGTTTGAAGGGACGAATAATGGCTTCTACCTTTTTCAATGTCAAACTCCTTCCTGATGGCAATGGGCTAATCTTTATTTAGCATTGGCAAAAGAGTATAGCGTGTAGCAATAACTACATTATCTCCAATCATCGGGCGATCGCCCAAGGGGAAGGTCTCGCCCTAGCTCTAGAAAATAAGCTCTAATAGGGAAGGTGATTGAGAGGGGATCAAGCATGGGGTGGCAGCGACCCGATGGCCGTCAACCACAGGAATTGCGATCGCACCAGTTTCAGCGGCACTTTACCCAATTTGCCTTAGGATCGGTGCTTGCCCAAGCGGGGCAAACGCAAGTGCTGTGCACCGTCAGTTTCAAGGAAGGTGTGCCCAAGTTTTTAGAAGGCACAGGCCAAGGCTGGCTCACCGCAGAATACCGCATGTTACCAAGTGCAACGCGGCCACGGCAAGAGCGAGAATTCCTCAAGCTCTCTGGGCGCACCCAAGAAATCCAACGCCTGATCGGTCGTAGCTTACGCTCAGCCCTGAACCTATCCCTATTGGGGGAGTGCACGCTAATTGTGGATGCCGATGTGCTGCAAGCCGACGCCGGCACGCGATCGCTGGCGATTACGGGTGGCTACATTGCCCTTGTGGATGCCCTTAGTGCCCTTCTTCAGCAAGGGGTACTCAGCGAATCTCCCCTGCGTCATCAAGTAGCGGCAGTCTCCGTGGGTCTGATTGATGGTGAACCCTATCTGGATTTGAGCTACGCTGAGGATGTGGCGGCCAGTGTGGACTTCAATGTGGTGATGACGGCCAGTGGTCAATTCATTGAGGTTCAAGGCACAGCGGAGATGGGTTCCTTCGACCGGGCAACCCTCGATCGCCTTCTTGATGTCGCCAGCCAAGGTATTCAACAACTCATTGAGATTCAACAGCGCGTCTTAGCCACAAGCTATGAGTGAGCAGGCCATTTACCTCGGACACATCGTCAAGTCCAACGCCCACTGCGATTATGTAGCGCAACTGGTGGATCGATTGGATGTTCCCCACCCCCCCGCCCCAGAAGACTATGGCTTTGGTCGTTTTGTCAAGCTTGAGGATGAGCAGCGCCACTGGGCGGTCGGGGTCATTTACAACTCTCAACTGTTGAATCCCCAGTTGCATCAGATCAGCCCTCGCCTCACCAGCAGTGCCGACACCTTTCTCAGTCCCGATTTAGTCAGTGAAACCCGCACACTCCTCTGGATTGCCCTGATTGGTCATTTGGTTACTGGGGCGGGTGGAACCTACGGCCAGCAGGGGATGCCCACTCTTGTGGTGCCCGTAAATACACCTGTGTGGCAATTGACTACTGCCGAGGTGCTGGCCTTTCATCGCAATGCCCAAGGTCAAGCGCAGTTTCGCTACTATGCCCATTTGTTACGCTCAACGGGGAACTATGCAGCACCGCTGTTAGCGCAAATTCTCGAAACAATTACACCCCTGTTCACTGGTACTGAGCAGCGATCGCTCGAAATTATCAGCAAAGAGTTGGCTTGGCGGCACACCTTGGGCAGCCTCCGCTAAGCCTGGAGGCAGAAATTGGCCTTTTGCAAATAAACTTCATGAAAATTCCTACGCAATAGTGACAAATCTAGGATTTTTCTGCTAAGGTCATTAAGTGTGTGAGGAGCGAACCAGTTAAGAGCACCGAGACGAAACACGGCCAGTCGTCGGTGCTCTTTCTGATGTTGAGGCTATGCTGGCGCGGGTTTGGAGTGCTGCTGTTCTAGGAATTGATGCCATTCCCGTCGGTGTCGAAGTGGATGTTTCCAGCGGCTTACCCAGGACGGTGGTGGTGGGTCTGCCCGATGCTGGCGTTCAAGAGGCGCGGGAGCGCGTTAAGGCGGCCATTCGTAACGCTGGTTTTAGCTTCCCAATGCGGCAAATTGTCGTCAATCTCACCCCCGCCGACTTACGTAAAGAAGGCCCCAGCTTTGATCTCCCCATTAGTATTGGCATCTTGGCCGCTTCAGGACAGGTTGCAACGGATTTACTCGGCGACCATCTTTTTCTCGGGGAACTGTCCCTCGATGGTACTTTGCAACCCGTGGCAGGGGTACTGGCGATCGCCCTGGCAGCCCAAACCCAAGGAATAAGCGGCCTGGTCGTGCCCACAGCCAATGTGACGGAAGCAGCGCTCGTGCGGGGACTAAAGGTCTATGGTTGCCACACTCTCGCCGAAGTTGCAGCCTTTTTGAATGACCCCACCTCGCGATCGCCAGCGGCGCCCTCCCCCTGTTGGGCTGCGGCTGCCTCCCCCCCATTTACCCTTGATCTCAAGGAGGTTAAGGGGCAGTATCAGGCACGGCGTGCCCTCGAAATTGCGGCGGCAGGGGGGCACAATCTGATCTTTGTCGGGCCACCGGGGAGTGGCAAAACAATGTTGGCGCGGCGGTTACCAACAATCTTGCCTCCCTTGACGTTTGAAGAAGCCCTTGAAGTCACGAAAATTCACTCCGTTGCTGGCTTGCTCAAAGAACGTGGGCAATTGCTCCAGGAGCCCCCCTTTCGCAGTCCTCATCATTCTGCCTCTGGCGCTGCCCTAGTGGGGGGTGGCAGTTATCCGCGGCCCGGGGAAATCTCCCTCGCTCATCGGGGGGTGCTCTTTCTCGATGAATTGACGGAATTCAAGCGGGATGTGTTGGAACTGCTGCGACAGCCCCTTGAGGATGGCCAAGTCACCATTGCGCGCGCCCGCCAATCGGTGGTTTTTCCAGCTCAATTTACCTTAGTGGCCAGTACGAATCCCTGCCCCTGTGGCTACTATGGTGATCCCGTGCAACCCTGTACCTGCTCGCCGCGCCAACGGCAACAGTATTGGGCAAAGCTCTCTGGCCCCCTGTTGGATCGCATTGATTTGCAAGTGAGTGTCAGCCGCCTCAAGCCAGAGGAAATGACCCGCCAACCCCTGGGGGAAGATTCAGCCACGGTACGGCAGCGAGTTTTGGCAGCGCGATCGCGAGCGCAACAGCGGTTTGCTGACGAGCCCAATCTGCACTGCAATGCCCAAATGCAAAGTCGTCATCTGCGCCAGTGGTGTCCCTTGGATGAGGCGTCGATCAATCTCCTAGAGAGGGCGATCGCCCAACTGGGGCTATCGGCGCGCGCCACAGACCGTATCCTAAAAGTAGCCCGTACCATTGCTGATCTGGCCGACTGTGAAACGATTGCCCTTGCCCATGTGGCCGAAGCCATTCAATACCGTACGATTGATCGTTTGCAATAGACGCGGCTGGTTTGCACTCCTGCTGGGTTTCCTAAGCCTACTGCTCATCGGTTGCACAACAGCGCCCCAATCCGAACAGCCCATTGAACTGATTTTCTGGCATGGGGTCAACCCACCCCCTAACCGTATCGTACTCCAGCGTCTTGTGGATCGCTTCAATGCCCGCCATCCCCAGATTCATGTCCAAGCCCTCTACGTTGGTCAACCCGACCAGCAGTTGCCGAAAATTCTGGCCGCAGTGGTGGGCAATGCCGCCCCAGATCTGCTCTGGTATAACCCCACGATCACGGGGCAATTTGTTGATCTGGGGGCCCTGCGTCCCCTGGATGATTGGTGGCAAGCTTCCCCCTACCGTGACCAAGTCAGTCCTGCCCTAATACCAACAATGCGCTACGACAACCATTACTGGTCAATTCCCTTTGCTACCAACAACCTTGGAATTTTTTATCGTCCGAGTTTATTCGCTGCTGCTGGCATTAAAACACTACCCAGCACATGGCAGGAACTAGAGCAGGTGAGCCAAACCCTAAAGGCCCAGGGTATCACCCCACTGCTCCTTCCCCTTGGTCAAGGGGAATTTGCCATCTTTACTTGGTTGCCCTTCTTTTGGAGTGCCGGTGGCAGTCTCGGAGAAACGCCAGAAACCGCCCACATTGACACCCCAGCCGCGATTGCGGCCCTTGAGTTTTGGCAACGTCTGCGACAAGAGGGCTTAGCAATACTCTCGGCCCCCGAACGGGGCTATGAACTGGATCAATTTATCCGTGGAGAGGTGGCGATGCAGATTACAGGGCCTTGGACATTGGCGCAATTACAACAGTCGGGGGTGGATTTTGGCGTTCTCCCCATGCCTGCCCTCAAGACCCCTGCCAGCGCACTGGGGGGCGAAAATCTCTTTGTCTTTCGCTCAACACCCCAACGGGAAGAGGCAGCTCTAGCCTTCTTGAACTACGTTCTTAGTGAAGAATTTCAAACGGAGTGGGCTTTGGGCACAGGGTATTTGCCCATCAATGAACGGGTGCGGACCAACGATCGCTATCAGGCCTTTGTGGCCCAGCAACCTGCCCTCCGTGTCTTTTTGGATCAGATGGCTGCGGCTCAAGCACGCCCCAACTTTCGTGGCTATGCCCGCTTTTCCCAAACCCTTGGGCGAGCGATCGAAAGCGTTCTGCTTGGAAAATTAACCCCGAAAGCCGCAGTGGAAACTGCAGAGCAACGTTGGCAACTAATGCGCCCGCGTTAGACGCGTTAGAAAAGACTGCTCGCCGCCTTAACCATATTGGCTGGATTAAAGGCATCCATAGCAGCAGTGGCCTCATAACCACAGTGCACCATGCAGTCACGGCACTTGGGATTGCCACTTTTGTGGCCATACTTATCCCAGTCGGTATTTTCAATCAGTTCCTTCCACGTCTTGTAGTGCCCCTCGTTGAGGAGGTAGCAGGGTTTCTGCCAACCCAACACACTATAGCTGGGCATGCCCCAAGGGGTACACTCGTAGTCCTTTTCCCCCACAAGGAAATCAAGGAACAGGGGATTGTGGTTGAAATTCCACTTCTTCTGACCGGCACGGTAGGGGGCAAGGATTTCACGGAAGAGGGCACGGGTTTGCTCCCGCTTGAGGAAGTGCTCCTGATCCGGTGCCCATTCGTAGGCATAGCCGGGGGAGATCATCATGCCGTCTACGCCTAGGGAACTGACAAAATCAAAGAATTCCTGGATTTCCTTGGGATCCACCCCTTCAAAAATCGTCGTGTTGGTGGTGACCCGGAAGCCCTTGGCTTTAGCCGCTTTGATTGCTTTGACAGCCGTGTCAAAGACCCCTTGACGAGCCACACATTTGTCGTGCCACTCCCGCAGACCATCGAGGTGAACGCTGAAGCTAAAGTAGGGGGAGGGCTTGAACCTATGGAGATTTTCCTCTAGGAGAATACCATTGGTACACAGGTAAACAAACTTCCGCCGTGCCACCAAGCCACTGACAATTTCATCAATTTGCGGGTGCAGCAGGGGTTCCCCGCCGGGAATGGCGACAATTGGCGCACCACATTCCTCAACGGCCTGGAAGCACTCCTCCGGGGTGAGATATTTGCGCAGGACCTCAAGGGGATGCTGAATTTTACCACAACCGGAACAGGCCAGATTACAGCGAAAGAGAGGCTCAAGCATCAAGGTGAGGGGAAAGCGCTTTTTGCCCTGTAGGCGTTGCGAGATGATATAGGTTGCGACTTCCACTGCCTGCTTGATGTGGACTCCCATGGGCAATTCTCCTCAATGTGGCTAATTTTTTAGCCAAAGCGCTTAATAACAGATGCTTATAGTTGTAGCAGCTTTGTGGGCGATCGCCAAAGTGTCCTATCAGGTTTGCAAAGTGGCACACTATGCTTGCGCTGAAGAGGGTTAGGGGCAGCGACGGTGAAAATTTTTGCAAAATTCCCTAGCTAATCTTGACAGAGAGCCCTATAATCAGGGAACATTAGAGGTACTGTAGAAAATTCCTGTTGCTTAACCTCCATCGCTTAAGAAACCAAAGGTTAAGCATAGACTTTCGTAAAGGCTGGCATGGGGTGACATCTTTCCTTTCTGCAAATCGTGCAGAGTTTTTTAGGTATCACCATAGCTGCGTTTCGCGTTCCAATGCCAACCCGCCTCTACAGGAACCCTTTTCCCAACCATCTTAAAGCCAAACTTGCACACGTCCCTTACAGGGGCAAGAGTGGCTAAGTACTGTGCGAAATGCCTTTAGCCAATTGATGCTGACGTTTATTTTGTTAAGAAATTCTAAGGATAATGGATGCCTAAGCAAATTATTATTGCCGAGGAACATCGGCTAGCGGCGGTCTTTGCCGAAGATCAAATTCAAGAATTAATCGTAGCCACGGGAACCCATCAGGTGGGGGACATCTACCTTGGGGTTGTTGAAAACGTCCTGCCGGGCATTGATGCTGCCTTTGTCAACTTGGGGGACGCCTCCCGCAATGGCTTTATCCATGTCAGTGACCTTGGCCCATTGCGCCTGAAGCGAACTGCTGGGGCAATCACGGAATTGCTGGCACCACAGCAAAAAGTACTGGTTCAGGTGATGAAGGAACCCACGGGCACCAAGGGGCCCCGGCTCACAGGAAATATATCGTTGCCCGGACGCTATCTCGTGCTGATGCCCTACGGTCGGGGGGTGAATCTATCGCGACGAATTACCAATGAAGCGGAACGGCATCGGCTACGCGCCTTGGGTATTTTGGTCAAACCTGCGGGTATGGGGCTCCTGGTGCGCACCGAGGCTGAGGGGGTCTCCGAAGAGGCCATTCTTGAGGATCTCGAACTCCTGCAACGGCAGTGGGAAGCGATTCAACAGCAAGCAGCCTCCAGCCGTCCTCCCCAGCTTCTAGGACGGGATGATGACTTTATCCAAAAAGTGCTGCGGGATGTCTATAGCAGCGATGTCAACCGCATTGTGGTGGATACTCCCGATGGGGTCAAACGGGTCAAACAGCATCTGAAAAATTGGAATGTCAATAGAGCCGTGGGGGTTCTCATTGACTATCACCAAGAACCGATTCCCATTTTGGATTACTTCCGGGTGAATGCTGCCATCCGTGAAGCCCTTAAACCCCGCGTGGATTTGCCCTCCGGTGGCTATATCATCATTCAACCGACAGAGGCATTGACGGTCATTGATGTTAACTCCGGTTCATTCACCAGTTCAGCCACCTCGCGGGAAACGGTACTGTGGACGAACTGCGAAGCGGCTACGGAAATTGCTCGCCAACTGCGACTGCGCAATATTGCTGGCGTGATCATTGTCGATTTTATTGATATGGATTCCCGCCGCGATCAGTTGCAACTGCTGGAGCACTTTAGTAAAGCCCTGCGTGCGGATAAAGCCCGTCCCCAAATTGCTCAACTCTCAGAACTGGGGCTGGTGGAGCTGACTCGCAAACGCCAAGGCCAAAATATCTATGAACTCTTTGGTCGTCCCTGTAGTGCCTGTGGTGGCTTGGGTCACTTGGTGCATTTACCCGGTGAACCGGAGGATAGCCCCGGCGAAATTGTTGAGCGATCGCCGATACCGCGTCCACCCGAGCCACGTCGCAATTTGGAACCTCCCACTGAGCCCAACGGCTTTGCCAGTAGCAGCCTAGAGACTCAACTCATTAACCACCCCGACTATCAAGCGGTGGGGGGGGTTCGCCCCCGTTCTTCCCGCAGTAGTCATCCCCCAACCCCACGCAGCCCTCGCCGTACCCCTGAAAATGGTAATGGCCGCAAGGTGGTTACCCCGCCTCCAGAAACAGCTCCGCCGCCAGTGGTTAAAGTGGAGAGCCGTCCGCCGCGCCCTACCCGTCCGAGCCGCTCTGAACCAGCGGAAGTGATTACCGTAACAATGACGGATCAAGAGCAGGCGGTCTATGCGGAGATGGGGATTTCACCCTTGGTTCTCTATCCTGAAGAGGTGAAAAATCCGCGGGGAACAATTGTTATGGTGGCACGCCCCGGCCAAGACCCCCTACCCCTACCCCAGAAAACAAGGCGGCCCGTTAGTGAGGGAGGGCCAGAGGAGGCCCCAGAGACTCCTGATGAGCTGCCCTCCCCTGGGGTCAGCACGATTAATGTGCAGCCAATTCCGGCCACCGCGCTGCTCAATAGCAGTGAGCCAGAAGTGAGTACTGAGGTGGAATCCGTTGGTGAAGCATCCACCCCAGAGGCCTCTGTACCCGTGGGTCGGCGGCGGCGGCGACGGGTGACCAGTAGCGAGCAACTCTCCCTTGATGCCAACGCCTAGGTGCAGTAATGTTGGGGCAACTCCACCCTGACCTCATCCAAGAGTGGCTTGAGGCGGCTGCAACAGAAATTTCCAAGGGGGAACCGCTTCAGCGCCTACCAGGGGTGAGGTCTGAGGCCTTTGCCTTTGCGGTGGTGACACCGGAGCAACAGTTTACCCTTGGGCATTCCCGTTTGCGCTTTCCTTTGATGAGTGCGATTAAGCCCTTTTTACTGCTGTATGCCTTGACGCTGTGGCAGGAGGAGGTGTGGACGTGGGTGGGGCAGCGCCCCTCAGATTACCCCTATAACTCTGTGTTGCAGTTAACCCTCGATCAGGGGTGGCCGCGCAATCCTATGATCAATAGTGGGGCGATCGCCCTCGCGAGCCAGTTGGCCCATGTTGGTGGTGCTACGGCCCTTCAAACTTGGCTTAATGAGTGTGCTGGTACGCAGTTCCAGGTGGACCAGGAGGTCTTAGGGGCAGTCCGTTGCCATCCCAACTGGCAAAATCGCACCCTTGCCCACTTTTTAGTCGAGTCTGGACGCATTGCCGATGCGGAGGTTGCCCTTGAGATCTACAATCAGGTGTGCTGTTTCCAAGGAACCATTGAGGAAGTGGGTCGCTTGGGTCTCCTATTAGCACTGCCCCATGCCAAGGTGAGCGATCGCCATCGTCAGCAGGTGAATGTGCTCATGCTCACCTGTGGCCTCTACGAGGACTCCCCCCGCTATGGCCTAGAAATTGGCTTGCCTCTGAAATCGGGTGTCAGTGGCGTGATTTTGGCCATTGTGCCGCGACAGGGGGCGATCGCCTGCTATAGTCCACCCCTCGACAAGAGTGGCAACTCCCTTTTGGGTCTATACTTGCTCCAGCGCATCAGCCGTCACCTCGGCCTCAGTCCCTTGGGCTAACTGCACCACCAAGCGGCGATCGGGTTCTTCACCGTGGCTAAAGGTTTCCAGGCGATCGCTCTCTAGCTTAATGAGACTGTGAACAACACGCCGCTCCGCTGCTGAAAGGGAGCAAATTTCAAGAGGTTTACCAGTCTTGAGGACTCGGGCCGCCACCTGATGGGCAATCTCCTGCAACTGGCGATAACGAGCACGGCGATAGCCCGCCAACTCCAAGGTAAAAGCCGTTTGCTCCTCCCGCGATCGCCCCAAATTCAACGTAGCATTGAGCAGATATTGCAGCGCATCGAGGGCTTGGGCATTGTTGGCCAGCAGTGACTCAATTTGCGCAGCACTGAGGGACTGGCGATCAATTTCTAGCCAGTAGCCCGGCACCACACCTGCCAAAGGCGACTCCACCACGGCAACGGTTGTCTTGAAGCCTGCTAAAGCAAGCGCCTGTTCCAGCCATGCACACCCCGCAGCAATTGGATCAGCGGTCATGCCTCCCCTCAACTTGATGGATTACGCTTGACTTTGGTGGCCTTAGCACCTTTAGCCCCCTTCCCCTCAAAGGGAAGAGCAGCACGATTTTTGAGGGCTTCAGCCCGTTCCTGCTCCTCCACAAGTTTTTGTAGATGCTCTGGTAGCGGCTCCCGTTGGAGAATAAAGGTTTGCACCGTCTGGAAGATGTTGGCTATGAGCATATAGAGCAGTACCCCGGCCGGCAGCGGGAAAAAGAGAAACATCCCAGAGAAGATGATCGGTGTTAATTGATTAACAGTTTGCTGCTGCGGGTTGCTGCTGCTGCCTTGGCCAGAGAGCAACTGATTGACATAGAGACTGACGCCAAAGCCAAGGATCATAATGAGAATATCCCAGTGGATCGCGCCCCAATTAAACTGGCGTGTGCCGTCGGGCAGCGCCATGAAGAGTTCCCCCTGATCTACGACACCCACATGGCCAAGGGCAGAGATAAAGAGGAAACCTTTATCAGCAGCAATCCCCGGAATTGTTCCCTGAACTGTTACCTCACCGGGTTGCAGGGCTTGTAGATGACCTTCGCTATCAATGGTTGCTCGCTCTTGACCGCGAAGAATTTGCCACTTTGGTTGCAAGTGACTATTGGGATACGCCGCCACCAGTTCACTATAGGGTTTACCCTCCTTGGTTTGGAACTGCAGATCCACCACTTGACCGACTGGAATCCTGGTACCGCTGGGAACCACCGCTTGAATCGGGAAGTGTACCCCCTCGTCAACGTAGATATTTTGCGGTTTGGTGGCAAAGGGCTGGGCTAAGACAGCTTGCTCCGGGGGAACAATTTGCAGGTTGATTTGGTAGTTCACATCGGCAAAAGGTGATCCGCGCAGCGTTGCAAAGAGGGCAAAGAGAATCGGCAACTGCAACAGCAGAGGGAAGCATCCCGCCAAGGGATTGCCAAACTCCCTATAGACCTCTGCCATTGCCTTTTGCTGTTCCGCAGGATTGTCCTTGTATTTCTGTTGGATTTCCTGCATCCGTTTTTGCATGATCGGCTGGACAACCTTCATGCGCCGCATATTGCGAATTGACCCGGCACTCAGGGGATAGACGGCAAGGCGCACCACCAGTGTCAGAGCCACAATAGCAAGGCCATAGCTGGGCACAATCCCATAGAAAAAATCAAGGATTGGCAGCATGACATTGTTGGAGAGGAAACCGATACCAAAATCCATGGAATCCTGCAATTAGGGGTGAACAGTTAACAGAACTATCTTAGGTCCTAAGAACCAATCGCGCCACTGACACTTTTGGCAGCGGGACTCAATTTGGTAGAAATATAGTCGTAAATTTCACGGAAGCGGGGGACAGCGCGCATTTCTAAGCGGCTACCATCTTTGAGGGTCACAACCATATCGCCGTAGGCGCCCCAGCCGCGAGGAACGGTGACGACTTTGGTGATTTCGCTATAAATGACATCGGAGCGATCGCGCCCCAGCCAGCCGCCAATCACCGTAATCCGCCGATTCGTAATGCGGTACCGCAGCCAGAGAGCACGGACAATGGCACCCGCAGTCAGGGGCAGACAGATCACCGTTAGCCCCAACAGCAAGTTGATCACCAAGTCACCCCAATGGGGACCGCCTTCGTAGAAAACATCTTCGGAAATTCCCGGCATCGTCAGTATCCCTGCTTTGGCCATTAACTGCGTCAATTCAGCGCGACAGTCTTCGTCACTCACTTGCAGTGCCGCCTGACGCACTACCACAATCATATCCCACCCTGCAGCTATCTGCGGTAAGAGGGGGCGAATCACCCGCCGCCATTGCCGCTTCAAACGGTTCCGATCAACGGCTCGCTTGCTGACCTTTTTACTGACCACAATACCCAGCCGTGGTGCTTCCCTAGCGGATTGGGGCGCCAGCCAAAGAACAGCCAGTTTGCCGTGGTGGACAGTTTTGTGTTGATAGACGCGGTCAAAATCATGGCGATCGCGCAGGCGATGTTGACGCGGCAACACTAGACGGTAAGCCGTGCCCGTCCCTTACGCCGCCGTGCCTTGATGACGTTCTGACCCGATTTGGTACGCATGCGCGCGCGGAACCCGGAGGTGCGTTTACGTTTGCGGACAGTGCCGCCCAGTGTACGTTGCGTCATGGCTGTTGCAGTTATGATGGTTGATTAGAAAAAAACACTGCCCCAGAGGGCACGCCCTAGTCAGTCGTTAGAGCGATCTACAATCATATCACTTCCCGTGAGGCAGCGGTAGTCCTGTGGGGCTATTGCCCTCTGCCTCGTGATGCCTATCATTGCTCACATCCTACGGACGAGGTTTGCGTGATTAGCTCTGCCGAAAATCTCTGGCACCAAATTTTGGAGCGGTTGCAACTGTTACTCAGTCGACCGACCTTTGAAACTTGGATTAAGACGGCAACGGTGCAGTCCTTTGATGGCCAGACCTTGACTATTTGCACCCCCAATCCCTTTGCCCGCAATTGGCTGCAAAAGTACTATTTGAAAACCATTGCCGATGTGGCACGGGAAATTATTGGTCAGCCCGTGGAGATTGAGCTGGCGATCGCCCAAGGGGCAGAGCACGATACCAGCATTCGCCCCACCAGTCGTGCTGAAGTAGAGGCCACCCCCCCTGTGGCTCGCCATCGCGGCAGTGAACTGAATCCCAAGTATGTCTTTTCCCGCTATGTTGTTGGCCCCAATAACCGCATGGCCCATGCCGCCTGCTTGGCGGTGGCAGAATCACCGGGGCGGGAGTTTAATCCCCTCTTTCTCTGTGGCGGTGTTGGCTTGGGCAAGACCCATCTCATGCAGGCGATCGGTCACTATCGCTTAGAAATTGACCCCAATGCCAAGATCTTCTACGTCTCCACCGAGCAGTTTACGAATGATTTGATTGCTGCCATCCGCAAAGACAGTATGCAGAGCTTCCGCGAGCACTATCGGGCAGTGGATGTGATGCTCGTGGACGACATTCAATTTATTGAGGGCAAAGAATACACCCAAGAGGAGTTTTTCCACACCTTCAACACGCTGCACGAAGCTGGTAAGCAGGTGGTCTTGGCCAGCGATCGCCCCCCCAGTCAAATTCCCCGGCTGCAAGAGCGCCTGTGCTCCCGCTTTTCCATGGGACTCATTGCCGATATTCAACCCCCGGACTTGGAAACCCGCATGGCCATTCTCCAGAAAAAGGCAGAGTACGAGAATATCCGCCTGCCGCGGGAGGTGATTGAGTATATTGCCGCCAGCTACACTTCCAACATCCGGGAACTAGAGGGGGCACTGATTCGAGCGGTAGCCTATATTTCCATTTCTGGGTTGCCGATGACTGTGGAAAACATTGCCCCAGTCCTGAGTCCCACGGTGCGCAAAATTGAAACCTCCCCAGAGGTCATCCTGAAGGTGGTCTCTGAAGTCCTCAATGTCTCCATCAGTGATCTCAAGGGCAACTCTCGCCGCCGCGAAATTAGCATGGCTCGTCAGGTGGGGATGTATCTAATGCGCCAATACACGGGCTTGAGTCTGCCGAAAATTGGTGAAGAGTTTGGCGGCAAAGATCACACCACCGTCATGTATAGCTGCGACAAGGTGGCCGAACTGCAACGGACCGATCCAGAAATGGGCAGCCTGCTGCGGCAACTCAGCGATCGCATTAATTTGGCCAGCCGTTCCACAGAGCCATAGTGCCTAGAGCCTTCCTATGCCAAGATAAAAGCCAAGACAAAAACCGTCTTGAAAGGGGTATGAATGCACATCCTCATTCCTGCCGCCGGCATGGGTAAACGCATGGGGGCAAACCACAATAAACTGCGGTTGCAACTCTTGGGTAAGCCCCTTTTGGCATGGACATTAGAAGCGGTGGCGGCTGCCGAAGCGATTGAATGGATTGGGGTGATTGGCCAGCCAGAGGACTTTCCCCTTTGGGAAGCCCTCCTGGGGGAATTGAACCTACGGCAGCCCGTCCATCTCATCGCAGGGGGGCAGACCCGTCAAGCCTCAGTGTTTCATGGGTTACAGGCACTTCCCGAAACGGCTGAGCGGGTGCTGATCCATGATGGTGCCCGCTGTCTTGCCACCCCCAATCTGATTAATCGCTGTGCCCAAGCCCTAGGGACCTATGCGGGCTTAATTGCAGCGGTGCCCGTCAAAGATACAATTAAAATCGTTAATCGCGAAGGCGTTGTTGTCCAAACCCCAGAGCGAGACTCCCTTTGGGCCGCCCAAACTCCCCAAGGCTTTCGCGTCGAACCCTTGCGTATTGCCCATGAAATGGCTGTGGCTAAGGGCTGGGAAGTCACAGACGATGCTGCCCTCTTTGAACGCCTCGGCTATGCCGTACATATTGTTTTAGGCGAAGAAACAAATCTCAAGATAACCACCCCTAGCGACCTACCCCTTGCAGAACGAATCTTGGAGCATCGCCGGGAGCAAGACCAGAATGCCCTAGGCTAAAGTTTCCGGACAGTAGCCCAAGCCTTGAATAAACTGTTTGCGAAATGCCTCAATGTCATCGTAGTGGGGGTAGCCGTGGGAAACAATCGCCACTTGGTAACGGCGCATAACATCCACCATTGATTGGCCGGTTTCCAGGGCCCAGAATGCCATTTTGAGGGCGATCCCTGGTGTGTAGGAGAATCCCACCTCGTTCAAGAAGGCCCGGAAATCCCCTGCTTCTTTGTCGGTGAGAGGCGAATGCATTTTGATGCGGATTACCCACCCATCCACTTGATGAATCACGGTAACAAACTGAACTGGTAGCTTGGCGTATTCATGCAAGAACTGCACAACCCGCAGGGTAAGGCTGGCATTGTTAAGGTGATAAATGAAATCCATGGTGTTAACCTCTTACCCTTGATACCTTCATTTTCCGTGGCCGGGGGGGCGATCGCCTAGGGGAATTGTCCGCAATTTGTTGGGGGAACCTCCCTATCCTTAGGCCTGAGATAGTCGCTGCCGGGGAGTGCCACTGAGGAGATCATGGGCCGCTTGTAAAATCCTTGGAATCTTTTGCCGATGGGGACTGTGCTGTAAACAGGGGCCTAAATCCAAGTCTTTGATCCGTGCAGCATTTGCTCCCGGAAACCAGTGGCCACCGTTGCCCAGCAGGTTATAGCGCATACGGGCATAGTCCAGCAAATCGTAGGCCTGTACTAGGTTCCACAGCCAGAGAATGACGGGGATATTCACTTCACCGGGGGTGTGCTGGTAGTCTGGCAGTCCCTCATGCCAAGTGTGGTACCAGTCTTCCCCCAAGCGGTCAATGGCGGCTTGCTCCAGCCGTGCCAAGATCGGCGGTAGAATCTCACCTGCCTGATCCAGCAGCTCGAGGGCCTTGAGATGTTCATCAAAGTCACTGGGACAAGCAGCACCGATACTCAGGGTGTGCACCTGGGGATGGGAGAGGCAAAAGAGATCGTTAAAGACCATTGGGCTTAAGGGGGCACACAGTTCCACAAGGCGTTGGGGTGGTTTGTAGAGCATTCCCCCTTTGTCTGCTGGGCTAATGATAAAAACCCCCATATCATGGGCTTGAGCATCGAGGAGGGCGGGCCAATTCTGTTGATTGATGTAGTACCAGTGCAGATTAACGTAATCAAAGACATCGCTGGCGATCGCCTGGCGAATCACCTCTAAGCTGCCATGGGTAGAAAAACCAATGAAGCGAATCTTACCTGATGCTTGCCATTCCCGCGCCACGTCCAAGCATCCCCCGGGCTGCAGTACTTGCTCTAGATGCTCCGGTAGGTTTAGGCCATGGATAGCGAGTAAGTCAATGTAGTCTAACTCGAGATTCCGCAGTGACGTTTCTAGGGTTTCCCGAAATTCCTTGGCAGTGGGTCGCGGCCCCACCTTGGTTTGGACAATCAGCTTTTCGCGGGGCAGCCGCGGTAGAATTTTCCCCAACTGAATTTCAGAGGTGCCATAGCCGCGCGCTGTTTCAATGTGGGTGATGCCTAGCTCCAGAGCACGCCGAATGGTTGCCTCTAGGTTGCGTTGATTTTCTGCGGGAATGGTACTGGGATTGACATCCTGCCAAGAAAACTGATAGCGCATGCCGCCACAGGAAAAGACAGGCATTGGCAGTTCGGTACGACCAAAGCGACGGTAGCGCATACTGCACTCAACGAGAGTTCCTTTACTATTGTCTCGTACTGAGGAAACCCAGCAGCCAACACCCGCTATTCCTTTGAGCTAGGCTAGAAGAAATCACCGCAATTCTTTGTGTATGTCCCAAGGGAAAAGTCATTCTCTGCTGCCCCTACTCCTTTCCCTGCTGGCTACCCTCGGACTTCTGGGCATTGCTGGGGGGGCTGGTGCTTCGCCTCATCAATAGCGGCGGAACCATGGGTAATGGCCGTCTCAATTTAGGAGCCAAGGGTCAATCCACCTTTACCCAGGTGAAGAATGTCCCCAGCGGTCTTTTTAATTACGGCGGTAGCACCACTTGGGCACCCATTCGCCGCGATGTCAATCCGCTGCTGCAAGCGGCTTGGCCCAATTTTCAACTGCGCTACGTAGACCCGCCCACAGGGACACCGGGATCGGGCAGGGGCATCCGCATGCTATTGAATGATCAACTGTCTTTCTCACAATCTTCCCGTCCCCTCAACGAGGAAGAGTTAGCCAAGGCGGCGGCTCGGGGCATGAAATTAACTGCCATTCCCGTTGCCATTGATGGGCTGGCGATCGCCGTCAATCCGAGGCTAGAGATTCCTGGACTGACCGTGCAACAAGTGGTGGATATTTATACGGGCAAAGTAACCAATTCGCAGCAGGTGGGTAGCCCCAACCAAAGGATTATCCCCTTCTCTCGCCGTCTGGAAGATGGTGGCACCGTTGAATACTTTATCCAAGAAGTGCTTGGGAAGCAGCCCTTTGGTTGCAATGTGGTTATGGTTCGGGATACTACCGATGGCCTACGGTGCGTTGCCGCGACACTGGGGAGGATTTACTATGCCTCTGCTCCAGAAGTGGTGGGTCAGTGCAGTGTCCACCCGCTTCCCCTCGGCCGCCAAGCCAATCAATATGTGCCTCCCTATCAAGAACCCTACGTTCCTGTGGAGCGTTGCCCCCAAGAGCGCCACCAACTGAATCACCGTGTATTTCAACAGGGGACTTATCCAATTACCCGCCGCCTATTTGTGATTGCCAAGGCGGACAATAGCCTCGATGCCAAGGCAGGCCGTGCCTATGCTGATCTCTTACTGACTGATCAAGGACAAGCGGCCATTGAAAAAGCAGGGTTTGTGCGCCTGCGCTAGGGGGCGATCGCCCACTGAATAAGCCTTTAGACAAAATCAGCATTCTGGCACCGCCACCCCAGATAATAGATCTTGCCACCTGCTTCTTAATCTGGATCCATGACCTACAAGCGACTCAGTGACAGCGAACGCCAGCGCGTCTTTCAACAGTACACTGCCGGACAAACGATCAAGGCTCTGGCAGCGGCATTTGGTGTTAGTGAAAACACAATTCGGCGTGTGATCAAACAAATGGAAGAGGAAGCGGCTGCCCCTGAAGCCCCTCTACTGGCTGTAGCGACGACGGATGAAGTGCCAGAGGAAGAGGATCTAGAAGAAGATGTAGAGACGCCAGAGGCCGTTGTTCTCGATGAGGATGACTACAGCGATGCAGCGGACGATGATCTCGAAGACGAGGATGAAGAGGAACTGGATGGTGACATTCCTCTCCCCGATCTCACCGATGTGGAAGTGGTGCAGTCCGTCGAGGTCATTCCCCTTTCCGAAGCGGTGCTGCCCCGTCCCTGCTACGTTGTCGTCGATCGGCGGGCGGAACTGCTCACCCGCCCCCTAGAAGCCTTTCGCGGTTTAGGTGCCCTCTCCAGTGAGGAAGCGCAACAAAGTACCCTACCCATTTTCGATAGCCGCCCTGTGGCTCTGCGCTATTCCCAACAAAACCAACGCCTCTATAAGGCCAGTGATGTCCAGTGGCGCAAGACCGTTGTCAAGGTACCTGACGGTGAAATGCTGCGGAAAGTGCGCAGCTATCTTCAGTCCAAAGGGATTACCCGCTTGCTTTACCATGGGCGGGTGTATGCCCTCGATTAAGGTAAGCTAGGGGCATTGATAATAGTGGGGGCAATTGCCCTAGACGTTTAAGGAGATTGGTAAAAGTTTTATGAAAGCAATGATCTTGGCGGCTGGAAAGGGCACGCGGGTACGCCCGATTACATACACCATTCCGAAGCCAATGATCCCAATTTTGCAAAAGCCCGTGATGGAATTTCTAGTGGAACTCCTGCGTCAGCATGGGTTTAACCAAATTATGGTAAATGTGAGCCACCTCGCCCATGAAATTGAAAGCTACTTTCAGGATGGGCAGCGGTTTGGAGTGGACATTGCCTATTCCTTTGAGGGCTATATCAAGGATGGCGAACTCGTTGGTAAAGCCCTAGGGTCTGCAGGGGGGATCAAGCGAATTCAGGATTTTAACCCCTTTTTTGATGACACCTTTGTGGTGCTGTGTGGGGATGCCCTCATTGACTTGGATTTGACAGCGGCCGTGGCTTGGCACCGCCAAAAGGGGGCGATCGCCACCGTGATTATGAAAACAGTGCCCAAAGAGGACGTCTCGAGCTATGGCGTTGTTGTTACCGATGAGAGCGATCGCATTGTTGCCTTCCAAGAAAAACCCAGTGTTGAAGAAGCCTTGAGCAACCATATCAACACGGGGATTTATATTTTTGAGCCAGAAGTGATCGACTATATCCCCTCCAATCAGGAATACGACATTGGCAGCCAGCTTTTCCCCAAACTGGTGGAAATGGGTGCCCCCTTCTATGGCTTGGCGATGGACTTTGAATGGATTGACATTGGTAAAGTCCCCGACTATTGGCAAGCGGTGCGCGGTGTTCTCAATGGCACGATTAAAAATGTTTCGATTCCCGGCCATGAGCAATTTCCCGGCATTTATACGGGGCTGAATGTGGCCGTCAACTGGGATAAGGTCACGATCCAGGGACCGGTCTACATTGGCGGCATGACGAAGATTGAAGATGGAGCGACAATTATTGGACCGACGATGATTGGCCCCAATTGCCACATTTGCAGCGGTGCCGTCGTCGATAACTGTGTCATTTTTGAATATTCTCGCCTGGGTTCTGACGTTCGTCTTGTGGATAAATTGGTCTTTGGTCGCTACTGTGTTGATAAAACAGGTACAACCATTGACCTGAAGGCCGCTGCCCTCGATTGGTTGATTACCGATTCACGGCAAACGGATATTCAGCCGAGTCCCCTCGGGTTGAAGGAGATTGTGTCCTAGACCCCGCTCTACGCCCATGACATTTGCGAATCAGTTGCAAAGTGGTTTTACCCTTTTTTTGAGCCTACTGGTGGAGGCACTGCCGTTTCTACTGCTGGGCATTTTGCTCTCTAGCCTGCTGCTGCTATTTGTAGATGAGCAGGCACTGATTCGTCGCTTACCGCGATCGCCCCTGCTGGGGGCCTTGGTGGGCAGTTGCATCGGTTTTCTTTTTCCAGTGTGTGAGTGTGGCAATGTGCCAGTGGCGCGGCGATTACTGGTGCAGGGATTGCCCACATCCGTGGCCATTGGTTTTTTGTTGGCGGCACCCACAATCAACCCGATTGTGATTTGGGCAACTTGGACGGCCTTTCGCGATCAACCGGAGGTTGTTGTCTTCCGTGTCCTTTTTTCGCTGGCGATCGCCACCATTATTGGCTGGGTTTTTAGTTTCCAAAAGGATCTAACCCCCTTTTTGCAGCCCACGGTAACCAGTCTGATGCGTCGCCGCCAACCCCAGGCAACTGTTGTCCCTGCCCTGCTCCAGTCGGGCACCTACCTGTTGGGAACCCCCGGTCAACCCCTGGCCATGGAAACCCTAACGCTTTCGCCACCGACTGCAATGATTCCTTGGCAGCAACGCCTGCCCCAAGTCCTAGAGAATCTGGTGCAGGAATTTCGTGAATTGGGGGGGATTCTAGTTCTCGGTAGCCTAGTGGCAACAATTATTCAGGTGGCTGCTCCGCGGGAACTCATCCTTAGCCTTGGCCAAGGGCCAGTGAGCTCGATTGTGGCAATGATGATCCTGGGCACCGTGATTTCCATTTGCTCAACTGTTGATGCCTTCTTTGCCCTTGCCTTTGCTGCCACGTTTACGCCAGGGTCAATCCTTGCTTTTCTGGTCCTCGGGCCGATGGTCGATCTCAAGGGGCTAGGGTTATTGTTGACGATTTTTCGTCCCCGGGCTCTGATGTACATTTTTCTGTTGGTGGCCCAATTGACGTTTTCCCTTTGTTTGTTTTTGAATTTGCAGTGGAGTTAGCGGTGGTTGTGAAGCCAGAGTGGTTACGGGTCAAAGCACCCCAGTGGCAGCGGGTGGGTGCCGTCAAGGAGCTGTTGCGGGACTTAAACCTCAATACTGTTTGCGAAGAGGCCTCTTGCCCCAATATTGGTGAATGTTTCCATGGGGGAACGGCCACATTCTTAATGATGGGTCCAGCTTGCACCCGAGCTTGCCCCTACTGCGATATTGATTTTGAGAAAAAGCCACTGCCTCTGGATCCCACTGAACCCCAGCGACTAGCTGAAGCGGTGGTGCGGATGCGTCTCAATCATGTTGTCATTACCTCGGTGAATCGGGATGATTTGGCCGATGGGGGTGCCTCTCAGTTTGTGGCCACGATTGCGGCTGTGCGGCAGCGATCGCCCCAAACCACCATTGAAGTCCTGATTCCCGATCTCTGCGGCAACTGGCAGGCCTTGGATCAAATTCTTGCCGCCAGTCCGGAGGTGCTCAACCACAACACCGAAACCGTACCCCGTCTCTATCGGCGGGTGCGTCCCCAAGGCAGCTATCAGCGCAGTTTGGAACTGCTGCAGCGGGTGCGCGATCGCGCCCCTTGGATTTACTCAAAATCGGGCATCATGGTGGGTCTAGGGGAAACTAGCGAGGAAGTGGTGGCCCTCATGCAGGATTTGCGCCAAGTGGGTTGCGACATTCTCACCATTGGTCAGTATCTGCAGCCCAGTCCCAAACATCTAGCGGTACAAGCCTTTATTCCACCAGAGCAATTTGAGGAATGGCGCCGCCTGGGGGAATCGATGGGCTTCTTGCAGGTGGTTTCCTCTCCCCTCACCCGCAGTTCCTACCATGCTGAACAGGTGCGGGCTCTGATGCAGCAGTACCCACGTCAGCGCCCTGCCACAAGTCCTCTTGGATAAAGTTATTGCAATTTAGTTGCAACTAGGCTAGGCTAAGTAGTAGGAAAAATCTGCATTAAAAAACCCCCAAGTTGGGGGAATTCTATGAACAACCATCAACTTATCCTAGGATTCGTTAACTCAGATTGCGGAAAACTACATCTTGAGGCTGTCATTGGCTAGGAAATGACCAATATGGTAAGCACGCTCCTCCGTTTTCAAGAGGATTTGATCGTAGAGGTAGGCCGTGGCGCGATCGCCCAAACTCTCAGCCTGGGTTGCCTGTTGGCGCAGGATGGGAATGATGGCCTGCTCTGCTGCCAAATCATTGCTGAGCATTTGCCGGCAGTTGAAGGCACCTTCAGGTTCAGGGGTAAAGCAGCAGAGAGCCGCCAACTGCTGAAAACCGGCAACAGGAACAGCTCCCAGACCATTCAACCGTTCCCCCAAATCGTGAACATGCCCCTGCACCTGTTCATAGCAGTCTTGAAAGAACTGATGCAGTGGATAAAACTCTGCCCCCTCAACAACAAAATGATGTTTTTGGTACTGCAAGTACAGCGCTTGAAAACTGGCCAAAAGCCGGTTCATCCCCTCACATACCGGCGTGGTGGTGGCTTTCTCCAGCAACACAACCGTGTCACCCATCTCGCCAAAAGCTTGGCGTGGCAATGCACTAGTTGCCATAAGACAATGCTCCTTTGCGGACAGAATAGTGAAGCAGTCCAGTTACAGCCCTTTTTGCAAAATAGAGTCCTGTTAGTCCACCCTCAAAACGGCTCTATAGAAGGAGCAACTGATGCGGACATCGTCAAGACTCGCAGAAGAGCTGACACCTTTACAAGCCGATTTTAAACTATCCATCGCCACTTTTTCAATAAAGGAGTACTTATTGAATGTCTATAAACCCCCAGGTTATTGCAGTTCAGTGGCAATTACGTTGGCCAATTTATCAACGCTTGACCGAGCTAGAGGTGCCCTGTGAGTGTCTCCCCTATCAACCCCTTACTGTTGAAGTTCGCTCCCCCTTAGCTGCGCTGCAAGTCTGGTCAGTGGTGCGGCAGTTTTCTGCTTCCCGTGGCACCCTCGTCGATTGGCTAGAACAGTGCTGGCAGTGGAATTTGCCCAATTTCACTGAATATCCAGACTCTGCCGAGCGTTAGGGGAATGTACAACCGGCGGGGGGTGCAGCGCTGAATGTGGCAGCCGTGATATTCGTTACTGTCCCACTTGTATTGATCCCCACACCACCGTTATTCGCGCTTAAATTAGGAAGATCAACAATACGGAAGGTGCTAGTATTGTTACGCTGCAACCGGAAACCGGCACCACTGGTTTGGGTATTCCCAAATACGTTGGCACACAGTGTTGCAGTATTATCAGCCCGCAGTTCCAAACTTCGCGTAGCGGGGTTTCCTTGAGTGAGGATATTATTGTTGACTGTAGCATTGAGACGAGAGGCATTTTGAGCGCGCAGTCGCACTGCTTCACCGCCAGCCGTTGTTTGGATACGGTTATTGCTAACTTCAAGTTGCAATGCAGCCTGGTTAGTGGTATCAATCTCTATCCCGCGATCGCTGACATTAGACAGCTCATTCCCAACAATTCTCACCCGTGCTGGTGCTGGACTAGCAGCAGCCGTCGTGAACTCAATGTCAATGCCATCATTACCACCGCCAATACCACTCATAACATTATTCTCAATGTTCAACACCACTTGTCCCGCGCTATCCGACTCTAGAGTAATCCCATCATCATTGAGAATGTTGCTTATCTGATTATTGCGAATTGTGATGTTTGCAGTAGGGCTTGCAATTGGGGTGGCGCTGCTTACAATATCAAAGGTTATCCCTGCATCAGAAATACTGTTTATAACGTTACCCTCTAAAATAGCTGTGAGGTTAGCGCCATCTCCAATATTGAAGTCAATACCGTCGCTACCATCAGTGCCCGTGCCAATATTGCGAATCTGATTGTTCCGTACGATAACTGTTGCACTTGCGGGAGTGGTGCAATTCGCAAATTGATTATCAGTGAAGCGGTCAGCGACGTTGAAGCTATTTCCTCGACAAAGATTGAACTCAATGCCATCCACACGGTTCCCGGGCGTCAGATTGTTTTCAGTAACGTTATCCTCAATCGTGATATTGGCATTACCTTGATTATTTCGGATGAAGATACTTGCTTCCAGATTGGTATCTGTTGCTGTTTGACTAACATTGCGCACAGTGTTATTACGAATGATCACATTCCCAAGGGCATTATCTAGGCCAATTCCCTCCCCAATGCCACCATTAACAATGTTATCTTCAATCACAGCGTTAGTACTTTCAGTTATGCTAATTCCACGGCGGTTAAAGGCAGGCACAGTTGTACTTGTGATTGTAACCGCGTTACCACGCACAATAGGAGATTGAGCATTTGTTATCTGAATTCCGGCTGCATTAATTGCTGCAATTTGATTGTTAATAATACGAGCTGAATCGATATTATTACCAATGATTGCAACTTGGCCAGCGGGCGGTTGAATATTGAACCCATCAATGGTGTTGTTTCTAGCCAAAACAATATTGGCAGAGATGATCGGTCTTTGGATACTCGGCGTGAGCGCAGGAATAGTAATCGTTCCTATTGTACTTGGCAGTTGCCGATCCACAGTTGTGGAAAGAAGTTGAACGCCATCTTGGAGATTCACGCTGCCTTGACCTGCGGTATTACCATCGGTGTCAAGAACACCGACTAGGACAATGTCATGTTGAGCAAGAGGTAAATCATTAATCCGAGCAGCGCTACCGGTTCCAGTATCAACGGTAAAAATTCGATAGGGTTGGCTTGTTGTAGGGTTGATTGCTGGAATTTGATCCTGAACTCTTTCGTTATCAATGGTAACAAAGCCGACGCGCTCCAGGGATTCCCCCAAGCGAACTGCTATGTTTTGGCCGCTTTCAGGGGTACGGCGCCGACTGCCGGCTATACCCGGAAAAGACACCCCTATCCCAAACCAAGCTCGGGTACCAAAGCGATCATCATTTTGAACAGTCGCGCTTAGGCTGAGGTACTCAATGGGGCGCAAAGATAAGCGTGCACGGACGCCAACAAAATCAGCAATGCTTTCACCAGTATAGTAGTACAGACCTGCGTAGCCTCGCAGATAGTCCTTACCCAGTGCAACCAAAGGGGTACCCACTTCCAAGTCAAAACCAGTAAGTGCTTCCTGGAAAAGGCGATTGCGATTGAGGAGAATTTGGTTATTCTCAATGGTGCCAACCAATCCGACTGCTTCATTAAGGAGAACTTGCCGATTCCCTAGAGGAACATAACCGTTTATCCGGACATCAACATTGCCTAAGAGTTCTAGACCAATTCCCAGCTGGTTAAAGCCAGTACTCCCTGTGTTACGAAAGTCATAGGATAAGTAACCACCGAGAGAGAATTTCTGGTTCGCTATCAGCATTCGGTAGCCCAGCATCAGATTGTAAGCCAGGGCTGTGTTGGATGTGGGCATTAGGAGTTTACCTTCAAAGAAACCAATGCTAGCACCTGGTTTTTGGAAGAGAGGAATAAATGTCTCTGCACTGAGGTAGTTGTCAAAGCCAGCCCCTTCACTGTTGAAACGAATGGTGCCACGGGGCTGTATCCGGGATCCTAACAATTTCGCTGCTGCAGGTCGACCAATGGCTACATCGTTGAATCCTAAAATCACAGTCAGGCCAAGTAGGCAGCTCCCTAAAAGCTTGTACCAAGAACGCATATTCACTCCTCAACACCTAAATCTAATCTGCAGTAGCCAGTCATGGGCAACTGCTGCTTATGTCTGTACAAAGATACTGGTTGAAGCTTAAGAAGTAATAAAGAAATGCTTAGGTTAACATTAAAGACTCGAATGTAACAGGGGACTGCAAGTACGATCGCTCCAAATCATCCGGATTGTTTTGTCAGTAATGCACTCCCATCAAGTAGCTAAGGGAGTTCCCCCAGGATGCTCTAGGCCTTGAATTCTGATTTTTCCGGTTTTTGTATTCTTGTGCTTTCACAAAGAAGGCATTTCATTAGCTATCGTGACTATCTTAAGTTTTTCTATCTGACCATATTGCCCCCACTGCCATTGGTGCGGTAGCATGGTGCCGGCCCTGAGTCTAGAGATGACTCCAGGAATGATGGGTTACTCAGGTTTGCACCAGAGCTATTGCGCAGGTGAAAGCTTGGATAGAACTAGGTGCAGTACTGCTACGCTAAGGGCAATGGGGGACGCAACAGCAATTATTCCCTAGCGAATGTATTCCTTGAGGACGCTATTGCGGTTGGGATGGCGCAGCTTCCGCAGTGCTTTTGCCTCAATTTGGCGAATGCGCTCACGGGTTACGTTAAAGAGTTGACCAATTTCCTCCAACGTTTTCATGCGACCATCGTCCAAGCCATAGCGCAGTTTTAAGACATCTCGCTCGCGGGGGCTAAGGGTGCACAACACCATTTCTAAATCTTCGCGCAGCAGGTGCTTCGACACTTGATCTTCAGGGGTTTCACCGTCGGATTCAATAAAGTCCCCGAGACGGGAATCCTCTTCTTTGCCAATGGGCGTTTCTAGGGAGATCGGGAGTTGTGCTGATTTGGCAATGAAGCGCAGTTTTTCAATCGTCATTTCCATGCGATCGGCAATTTCCTCTTCCGTGGGTTTGCGCCCCATTTCCTGGGAGAGGAGTTTGGTGGTTTTCTTAATCCGTGAAATGGTTTCGTACAGGTGCACGGGCAGACGAATGGTGCGGGATTGATCGGCAATGGCGCGGGTAATGGCTTGGCGAATCCACCATGTCGCATAGGTGGAAAATTTATAGCCCTTTTCGTGATCAAATTTCTCAGCAGCGCGGATGAGCCCTAGGCTGCCCTCTTGAATCAAGTCCTGAAAGGATAGCCCCCGGTTCATGTATTTTTTGGCGATTGACACCACCAGTCGCAGGTTGGACTGAACCATTTTTTCTTTGGCTTTGCGACCGACAAAAAGACGATGGCGAAATGCCGGCACCGTCATCCCCAGTTCTTTGGCCCAAGCTTCAGGATTCCGCTCTAGTTCTTCAGGCGTACAGCCCAGTTCTTGACACAGGCGATCGCGGACCCGCTCGATTTCTAGAAGGTCGGCAATTTTACGAGCTAGTTCAATTTCCTCATCGGCACGCAACAGACGAATGCGGCCAATTTCTTGCAAATAGAGGCGAATCGAGTCCTCGGTGTAATGTTTCTTCTTGACTTGGGTCCGTCGTCGACTGGCACGACCTTTTGTAGGCTTGTCGTCGAGATCATCGCTGACCTCCTCAAAGTCTTCGCTCTCTTCTTCCTCAATCTCTACAGCCTCAAGGCCATAGTCACTGAGCAGAGCCACCTCATCTTCAAGGGGGGCTGTTGCGGGGTCGTAAACGTCAAGTACATTTGCTTGGGTCATGCCGTTGTCCTCGTAAAATCTCCCTAAATATATGGTGTCGGTGTGTTGTCGGCAACCGTTGCCTTCGGTGACGCTAGCGTCAGCCACATTTCAATGATGGAATGCGGCTAAGGAAAGCGGTTGGACGGGGGAATAGGCTCTAGATTCCGCACACTGGTACCTTTGAGATGGTCTTGAAAGAAATCCTGTGTGACCCGTAGGGTCAGGGAACAGGCAATCGTCAGCGGTTGGTCTCGTGCAGGAATCTGTTGAGCAATTTTAGCTAAAACCTCATTGATTGTAGCCTTTCTAACAGAAATCGCCTACTCCGGATCAGGAGTTTTCCTTGGAATCCGTTACTCGCGATCGCTCGCGTCAACAACCGCTAACAAATTCTAATTTGTTGTTCTCAGATAAAATTTATATCCTGGCTAAGGGAAATGTCTTTCTTCTAGCCTAGCTAATTGGTGACTGTTTGGAAGCACCCCCTAGTTTTTGATGGCGTTGGCCC
>NZ_DVDW01000049.1:0-52187 GCF_015296045.1 Thermosynechococcus sp. M3746_W2019_013
AGTCCACCGCTTGGGGGGCGATCGCCAACATCTGACAGCGGCCATGGAGGGGATTGTTGTTGTCGCCCGTGGGGTCAAGGCACCAAATCAGGGGATCGCAGGCACTCAGCCATTCCCGCAGGGCTTTACTGGTGGGCAGCGGTCCCAGTTGAATCACCCCTTCAGGACGCAGATATTCCCGAAGGTGGGCATCTCGCAGCAGCAGATCGTAATGGCTAATCCCGTGGGGCAGTCCCCGCGCCGAAGAGAGGGCATCGGCAAGCACCGGCCACTGAAGAAAGCGACTCAGGCGATCAATCGCGGCAGCTTCCGCCAGAGGATCCACCCCATGACTGGGCCCCGCAATAATCAACCCCCGCTGTATCTGTTGCCATGTTTGCCAAGGGAGAGAGGTGACAACCCGAGGCGGTACAAAGGGCTGCACCTGATCAAAGAAGCCTTTTGGAAGTACCCCATGAAAATTGGCCTCAGAGCGCAGGTCAAGGGGATCCCGTAGAGGAATATTCAAATGTACTGGCCCCGGATCCGGCCAGAGGGCAGTTTGCCAGCTATGGCAGAGGGTTTGCCGTAGGTAGGGCAGCAGGGGGAGTTCCGGCAGACTCACTTCGCGATAGTGACGTACTGCATGACCATAGAGATGCACCTGATCAATGGCTTGCCCCGCTTGGCAAAAGCGCAATTCGGGGGGGCGATCGGCAGTCAGCACAATTAGCGGTAAATGACTGAGGCTTGCTTCAATAATGGCCGGGTAGAAATTGGCAGCGGCAGTACCTGAAGTGCAGACAAGGGCAACCGGTCGCCCCTGCTGTTGAACAAGGCCAAGGGCAAAAAAAGCCGCCGAGCGTTCATCAAGAATCGGCACAGCCTCAAGATGGGGATGGGCAGCCGCCGCGATCGCCAACGGTCCAGAACGCGATCCCGGCGAGAGAACCACTGTCCGCAGTCCCAAACGGTAGAGGGTTTCAAAGAGGACACTGGCCCAGAGGACATTCAGATTTTCAGTGAGAATCATCCATCCATCCATCCAGAAGTACTGTCCTAGCCTACGGGGCTGAGCCCTAGGCCATAGAGTTCTAAATCCAGTTTGAAATTTGAGACCCTCAGAGAGCTCTCAGAATCTCTGAAATGCCCTCAATAGCTTGGTTTTGGGGGTTTTGAGTCCTAAGCGGGCAGCGGGAATCGAACCCGCGTCTCTAGCTTGGAAGGCTAGGGTTTTACCATTAAACCATGCCCGCAGCCCCAGGGAATACTACATTAGCACGACCCTTGGGGCGATCGCAAAGGACCATCCTAGGGAATCGTTGCCATCTTGACGTCGTTGCGATCCAAGATGCTTTGGAGTTCCTCAGCATCGATCGTCTCTTTTTCAATGAGCACTTGGGCAATTTGGTCAAGGACGTGGCGGTTGTTCACCAGTACCTCTTTGGCACGGCGATAGGCCTGCTCCACTAGGTTGCGCACTTCGTCATCAATGGTGGCAGCGGTTTCCTCAGAGAAGTCCCGTTCCGCCATAATGTCGCGGCCCAGGAAGACATTCCCCGTTTGCCGTCCCAAAGCCACAGGCCCTAGGCGATCGCTCATCCCAAAGCGGGTAACCATTTGCCGTGCCACCCGCGCCACCTGTTGCAGATCGTTTGAAGCACCCGTTGTCACCTCATCCTCGCCAAAGACAATTTCCTCAGCAATGCGACCCCCAAGGGCAACGGCCATTTGGTTTTGTAGGTAGGCACGGCTATAGAGACCCGAATCCATCTGATCTTCGTTGGGGGTAAACCAAGTTAGCCCCCCTGCCCGCCCCCGCGGAATGATGCTCACTTTTTGCACAGGATCGTAGTCCGGCATCAGGGCACCCACAAGGGCATGACCCGCCTCATGGTAGGCGACTAACTTCTTGCGGCGATCGCTCATGACGCGGTCTTTTTTCTCAGGCCCTGCGAGGACGCGATCAATGGCATCGTTAATCTCATCCATTGAGATCTCGGTGAGGTTACGGCGAGCCGCAAGAATGGCGGCTTCATTGAGCAGGTTCGAGAGATCCGCACCCGTAAAGCCGGGCGTACGGCGTGCAATTTTATCGAGATCCACATCCTTAGCGAGGGTTTTGCCGCGGGCATGGACTTTGAGAATATCAAGCCGACCTTTGTAATCGGGGCGATCCACCACCACTTGACGGTCAAAACGACCGGGACGCAACAGCGCTGCATCCAAAACATCTGGACGGTTGGTCGCGGCAATAATAATAATGCCCGTATTCCCCTCAAAGCCATCCATTTCCGTCAGCAGTTGGTTGAGGGTTTGCTCCCGTTCATCATTGCCACCCCCTAGGCCGGCACCGCGCTGGCGACCAACGGCATCAATCTCATCAATAAAAACGATACAGGGGGCATTGGCTTTGGCCTGTTCAAAGAGGTCGCGCACCCGTGAGGCACCCACCCCAACAAACATTTCCACAAACTCAGAACCCGAAATTGAGAAGAAGGGGACACCTGCCTCACCGGCAACGGCACGGGCAAGGAGGGTTTTACCTGTTCCTGGCGGCCCCACCAGCAAGACACCCTTGGGAATTTTGGCACCGACTTCCGTAAAGCGATCGGCATACTTAAGGAATTCCACCACTTCCCCCAGTTCCAGCTTGGCCTGATCAATCCCGGCCACATCATTAAATGTCACTTGGGTTTGGGGCTCCATCTGTACCCGGGCCCGCGACTTACCGAAATTCATCGCTTGGTTGCCAGGACCCGCTTGGGCACGCCGCAACAGGAAAAAGAGCAGTACCAAGAGGCCAATGGGAACGAACAAGCTGCTGAGGGCGCGGAACCAGAAGCCATCATTGCTTTGCGGCAAAACAGCAATGTCCACATTGTTGCTTGTGAGAATGTCGAGGAGTTCGGGGTCATTGGGAAGATTCACCAGAACTCGCGTGCCATCTTGGGTAATCGCTTGAGCTTGAGAGCGATCAGGGGTGATACTGACTTTGGTGATTTGCTTACTTTCGACCTGTTGAATGAACTCACTGTAGGGCCATGTTTGTTTGGTCGTGGGTTGGCGATCAAAGAAGGCCGTGGCCAAGGCCAGCACCACGATTGCCAGAAGCACGTATAAACCTGCGTTTCGCCATTGTTTATTCACCGATCGCCATCCTCCGCTAGGAAAACTGAAAAGTCTTTACATAAGTTCATACTAACGCATTCTTTCGCAACCCTAGGTGAGCAGTCCCGTGGTTAAGATCATCAATATCCATGATAAGCCGTCAGAAAATGCTCGATTTAGACACCTGCTACCGGGTACTGGAGTTGGAGCCGGGGGCAACCCTAGAGGAGGTCAACCGAGCTTATCGGGATTTGGTGTTTATTTGGCATCCCGATCGTATCCCCAAGGACAACACACGGCTAATCGAGAAGGCACAGGAGAAGATTAAGCAGTTTAATGAAGCACGGGATCAACTGCGACAGCATATTGCCCGACAGGGGAGGCAAAGCTCCCAGCGAGCTGCTAGCCAGCGGCAGGCCTATCGCGCTTCGCCTCCCCCCCACTCACCGCCGCCGCACTATCAGTCAAATCCCTACACCTATCGCAGCTATCATGGAACCCATGGGCCGCAGCAAGCTACACAGCACAGCTATGCTCAACACCACAACCCCACCTACAGCACCTATCAACGCCAACGGACTGCTGCCCCGCCGCCCCCAGAGCCACCCCGCACGACGCCACCCCATAAGGATATGTCGGGGGTCAATTTACAGGGGGCCAACCTCAGTGAAAAGGACTTTGAAGGCCGTAACCTCAGCCATGCCAATCTCAGCCATGCCGATCTCAGTGATGCCTTTTTGCATCGGGTGATTCTCCACCGCGCCAACCTGCGCCATGCCAATCTCTTCCGCGCCAATTTGCTGCAGGCGGATCTCAGCTATGCTGACCTCCAAGGGGCCAATCTCATTGGTGCTGACTTGAGTGGTGCCGATCTGCGGGGTGCCGATCTGCGGGGAGCAAAGATGAGTCAAGGCAATCGTCTACTCGTCAAACTAACCGGGGCACGCCTCACAGGAGCCATTATGCCCGACGGACACGTCCACACCTAGGCTTGGATCACACCCTTAGAACTGGGAATTTGCTGAGTGCGGCGCGGGTCAAGGGCGATCGCCATCCGCAGGGCACGGGCAAAGGCTTTGAATGTCGCTTCAATAATGTGGTGGGAGTTAATGCCGTCCAATTGGCGGATATGCAGCGTCATGCGGCTGTGATTCACCAAGGCCACAAAAAATTCCCGCACCAGTTGCGTATCATAGGTGCCAACCCGCTGCGTCGGAATCTGTAACCCATAGTTAAGGTGGGGACGTCCCGAAAAGTCTAGGGCAACTTCCACTAAGCTTTCATCAAGGGGCGCAACAAAGTGGCCAAAACGATGAATTCCGCGGCGATCGCCCAAGGCTTGATCCAAAGCCATCCCCAAGGTAATGCCCACATCCTCATTGGTGTGGTGGTCGTCAATATGGGTATCTCCACTGGCCTGCACCCGCAAATCCACAAGGCCGTGGGTGCAAAGCTGATCCAGCATGTGATCCAAGAAGGGAATCCCCGTGTGATTGTCCGCTAGACCATGGCCATCAAGGGTAAGTTCAATGTGAACCTTGGTTTCTTTAGTCTGGCGATCGACCGTGGCTTGGCGCAACGGAGGTGCGTGGCCATTACTGAGGAGAGAATCATTCATGAAGAATTACTGACGCGGTTGGGGATTAGTAGGGGTGGCTGGTGGCGAGGTTGCCGAAGGAATTGCCCCCGTACGCGGAAAGGGCACATCCACAAAACCTAATTCTAGCAATTGCTGATAGGCTTTTTGTCCCAGTTCACGGGTGGGGTTTTGGCTCCGGATAATTTCCACTAAAAGGGGCACTGCAAGCTCGGGTTGGTTATTGGCGCGATAGACCAACGCCAGTTGAAAAGTCGCTTGATCGCGCAGTTGTGCTGCTTCTAGGGCACGGCGACGGTTACTGTCTGCCGCAGTATTATCAATTCCCAAAAAGCTAGAGTTGAGGGACTGATAAAAGTTCGAAAGTTGGTTCATCGCCGTACGCGCCTCCAGTAGCTTGCGAGCGGCGACGGCATAATTTTGGTTATTGACTGCGGCGGCAGCCTCATCTATCAAGCGCTTGCCCCCTTCAAGGGTATAGATTGAAAGGCTGGGTGGGGGTGTGGGATTCACAATCTGGACATCGGGCCGATTAGACTGATTCTGGGCAAATACCGCCCGAGGCAGTCCCCCTAGCAGTAGCACCCCAAGGAGCAGGGATGGTCTTGACCAACGAGGAAGTGTATTCAGAGGCATGGTGTAAAGCCTTTACTAAGATAGAGGCAGTTCAGCGGACAATCAACATGGCGTATCTTATCACCAAGTAATGACAGCCCGTGCAGGATCATAGGTTCCAATTTTCCTCAACACTAGGGCCGTGGCCATGGTAAATCCCACCCCTCAGGGGACAACTGCCCATGATGCTATTCGTGAACGGCGCCGCCAGCTGCAAAGTAAACGCCGCTGGCGCCAACTGGCAGGGCTTTGGCGTACCAGTGTTCTTTTGACCCTAACGGGAGGGCTAGTCTGGGGACTGACGCTGCCGTACTGGATCATCCGCGGCCCTGAGCAAGTGGTGATTCGTGGCAATCAACTGCTGAAGAGGGAAGCGTTGCAGGCACAATTGCCCCTTCAGTATCCTGAGTCGCTGCTCCGTTTGCGGCCACAGGAGATCATTCATGTCCTAGAGACCACGCTGCCTCTGCAACGAGTGACGATCGCCCGCCAACTCTTTCCGCCCACCCTGATTGTTGAAGTTCAAGAACGCAAGCCTGTCGCCGTTGCCACCTGTAATCAATGCTGGGTGATGAGTGAAACGGGTCGGCTTCAAGGGCCTGCCAGTCGCTGGTTGGTGGATGGCCTCGGATTTGTTGCGCCGCTGAGTAGTTATCAAGCCAGTGCCGTAAAGTCAATGCCGACCCTCCAGTTGCAGGGGTATTTTGTACCAGTTAAGGAGGCGCCGCGTCCGCAAACATTGGCGGTGGATAGCGATCGCCAGCAGCAGTGGCAGCAGATTCACCGGATTCTCCAGCAGCAGGATTTACCCATTACGGGCTTAGATTGGCGCAATGAACAGAATCTTGTGGTCCAAACTCCCCTCGTGCCGGTTCACCTTGGGGTCGTGCAGTGGAATAGTCCCACCTTCAATAAACAACTCAGTGCCCTGGCCCGTCTCAAGGAGTTGCCCCAGTATTTGGATCCTCGGCAAGTGGCCTTTATTGATCTGGTGAACCCCGATGAACCCTTGGTGCAACTGCGGCAACAACCAACACAGCAGCCGCTTCCCCGCAGCAATTAAGGGTCAACAGTACAGCATAATAGAGAGGTTAGCTTGGAGTGGCTGGTCAATGAAACCCCTGAAGTGCGGCACAGGATTGCCACGATTTCTGCAACGGTTGGTGATGGTGCTCAGTGTGCTTCTGCTGGTGAGTTGTGCGTCACTCTCTTCAGTGGCTGACACGAGTTCAATTCCAGGAGCACAAAGCCCAACCCCTATGGCCAACTTACCTCGACTCAATGGCGATGCAACGGTTGTGCTGACGGTCAACGATCGCCCAATTACGATTCAAGTGAAGGGGGATGCTGCCCCAATTACTGCTGGCAACTTTGTGGATTTAGTGAATCGGGGGGTCTATGATGGCACGATTTTTCACCGCGTCGTCCGTGAACCCCGACCCTTTGTGGTTCAAGGGGGAGATCCCCAAACTAAAGACCCCAAGGTATCGCCGCAACTTTACGGTACGGGTTCATTTATTGACCCAGCAACCAATCGCCCCCGCTATATTCCCCTAGAAATTCTTGGTCAGGGCAGTGACACCCCCACCTATAGCCAAGCGGGCAAAGTCTCACCCATCCTGAAGCACACGCGCGGTGCGGTGGCCATGGCGCGATCGCAACTACCGGACTCGGCCTCAGCCCAGTTTTACATTGCCCTCGATCAACTGGACTTTCTGGATGGCAATTACGCCGTTTTCGGCTATGTCACCGATGGTATGGACGTAGTGGACAGGATCCAACAGGGCGATCGCCTGCAGTCTGCTAAGGTTGTGGCCGGTTTGGAAAATTTACAGCAGCCCTAGCAGAATGCCGGCGAAAGCGTTGCCGCAGGGGGGGTAGCAGACGCAAACACAGGGCATAGGTGAAGAGTCCAGCTATGATGCCCACCCAAACGCTGCCAAAAATGAGAATCATTGCCATTTGCCCCCCTTGTTCTAGGAGCTTTTCCCAAGATTGCCATTCACCAAAAGATAGGGCAGGCTGCCCCATCAGCCACCAACCCACCTGAAAGTTAAACCAAAACAAGGGCACATAGGTGAAAGGGTTGCTCACCCAAGTGGCAAGGGCGGCCAAGGGCTTATTTCCCCGCACTAGGAGCGCTAGGGTAACGGCAATGAGCATCTGACCACCAAACAGAGGCAGCATGCCAGCAAAGACCCCTGCCCCGAGACCACGGGCAATACTCTCGATGCTGCTGTGGGAGCGCATCAGGCGCAAATAGTGATAGCGGAGCGATCGTCGCCAACAGTAGAGCCAACGGGGCTGTCGAGAAGGCTGAGGAAAAGACAACCGCATCATAGGTGAGCTGCGAGAGGGTGCAAAGGTTGGAAAAATAAAGGAATGATAGTCTTTGCTTAGCAGTTTGACATATTTTGCTTAGAGAGTGCTAGGGGTCGCATCCTTGGGCTTGCCCAACCCCAGCGCTAAAAAGCCAAGGGCGATCGCCATCATCACACTGCTTTGCCAAGCGGGTGCCACCCCACCCCAGCGATCGAAGGCCCATCCTGCCCATGCAGGGCCAGCAATTCCCGCCACACTTTGGAGGGATTGGCTAGCGCCAAGAATTTTTCCCTGATCTTGATCCCGCACCCGATTGGAGATCACTCCCCGCAGCGAGGGCAACATGATGCCCACACCAAAGGCCAAACCGATCACACACGTGTAGAGTAAAGGCACACTCAAGCTGCCCACAGTGGGAATGGCGGCAATCCCCAACAGGGCCAAGGCCACCAGTAGCAGTCCCCCCAGGCTCAAGCGCTGCTCACCAAACCGAGGAATCAAGGATCGAATCAAGCCCGCCTGCACAATCGTACTGACAACGCCAATGATCACAAAAATGATCCCAGCTTGGGCGGGTCCCCAATTCAATTGTCGCTTCAAAAAGAGGACGAAAATACTGGTAAAGCCCGCAAAGGCAAAGTTGAAGATAAAAAAAGCCATTAGTAAGGCTTGCAGTGTGCGTTGATTGAATAGCGCCAACCACTGCTGCTGCAAGGCAAAACTCTTTAGGGTCAGGGGCGATCGCTGGGCTGCGGGCAATGACTCCGGCAAGATAAAGTAAGCCAAAACCACATTGACCAGTGCCAAAACAGCGGCAAACCAAATCGGCCACTTGAGATCAATGGCTGCTAGGCTGCCGCCAAGGGCCGGCCCAAAAATGAAGCCAATCCCAAAAGCCGCCCCCGTTAAACCAAAATTCTTAGCCCGATTTGCCGGAGCTGAGGTATCGGCAATATAGGCCTGAGCCGTTGAAACCACGCCCCCCGTAAGGCCATCAATAATCCGCGAGACAAAGAGCAACCATGGCGCTGTGGCCACAGCAAAGAGAATGTAGGACGCAGCAGTGCCGGCAATACAAATCAGCAACACCGGACGACGTCCCCAGTGATCCGAGAGGGCACCTAGTAGCGGAGCAGCAATAAATTGAGCAGCAGCGAAAGCAGAGAATAGCAGTGTCAGGCTCAACGCATCAAAGTTAAATCGCTCTACGAGGAAGGGCAAAATGGGGAGAATCAGACTCTCACCCAAGCGGTCGATGACAATTGTGAGCAAAACAATAAATAATGGTGAGCGTAGGTTTATCCCCATTGATTCTGATCCGTCCTCAACTGTGATGGATGCCTGCCCTGTAGAGTTTTGGCCCTGAGAAAAAGGCAGTACAATAAAAGACTACAAGTTAACACAATACCGCCCTTTTTCCATCGATCGAAGACTGCACAAACCATCCTACTGATGAGGTGATGCAACCCATGTCCGCTTATATAGAATCTTTGAAGCGATCGCTCTTTTTGACCCTGATTGCCCTAATTGTATCATTGACGATTTCGTTCTTGATGGCAATCTAAGTTTGCTCTGAAAATCATTTATCATCTTCTATTATTGATGTGAGTTTAGTGATGTGAGTTGAGTGAGGTATGGCCACTCCTTCTGCCGCTGCACCCCCGCCGCTGCCCCTCTGGGTCATGTTTCGCTTGGGTCTCTTTCAGATGGGACTGGGCATGATGTCGATTCTGGTATTGGGGGTTCTCAACCGCATCTTGATCAAGGAATTGGCGGTGCCAGCGACATTGGTGACCCTCACGATTGCCATGCATCAACTTGTCGCACCGGTGCGAGTGTGGTTTGGTCAGCTCTCTGATGCCTATCCCATTGGTGGCTATCATCGCACGGGGTATGTCTGGGGTGGGGCTTTGGCCTTTACCTTGGTCACCTATGCCATTGTTCAAGTGATCTGGCAGGTGGGACAAAGTTTAGATCAAACGGGCTGGAGTCTGTTCACTCAAGGATGGATTGCCCTGTTGGGATTACTCTTTGCCGCCTATGGCATTTGTGTTAGCAGTAGCTCGACTCCCTTTGCTGCCCTGCTAGTGGATGTCTCTGAAGAAGAGGATCGAGGCAAATTGGTGGGCATTGTCTGGTCCATGTTGACCGTGGGCATTGTTGTCGGTGCCATTCTCACTAGCGTGCTGCTGCGGCAATTGGAGCTAGATGCCCCCATTGAACTTCTGCAACAAAGTGTCAATCGTCTTTTTTTGGTGGTTTTGACGGTGGTCTTTGCTCTCGCGATCGCCAGCACCTGGGGAGTTGAGGCCAAGTATTCCCGCTACCATGTGCGCAGTTACACCTGTAACAACCCTGAAAACATTACCCTTGGTCGCGCCCTAAAAATTCTTACTGCTAACTCCCAAACATGGCGCTTTTTTCTCTTTCTTGTCCTGATGACCCTGAGTTTATTTATTCAGGAGCCGATTCTTGAACCCTTTGGCGGTGAAGTCTTTGGTATGACGATCGCCGAAACCACCCGCTTGAATGCCTATTGGGGCATGGGCACCCTTGTTGGTTTGAGTTTCACAGGATTTTTGATTGTGCCGCGCCTTGGCAAGATTCGAACCACCACCTATGGCTGTTGGGGGGTGGCCTTGATGTTTTTACTACTCATCATCTCAGGGGTCACGCACCAGGTGTGGCTCTTTCAGTTGCAACTCTTTCTCTTTGGCATTGCCGCGGGAGTAACAACAACAGGAGCCCTGAGTCTGATGCTGGATTTAACGGCGGCAGAAACGGCAGGGACATTCATTGGGGCTTGGGGCTTGGCCCAGGCCATTGCCCGGGGATCAGCTACCATTGTCGGCGGGACGGCCCTCGATATTGGTCGTCAACTGTTTGGCGTGCCGATCCTCGCCTACGGCTTTGTCTTTTGTCTGCCGATGCTAGGAATGCTGGCCGCCGTTTTGCTGCTCAAAGGAGTGGATGTGAGTCAATTTCGGCAACAATCTCAGGTGGCGATCGCCAAGATTTTGGCTGAGGACTTGGAATAGAAGAGCCTACCAGCGGGCAAAAAAGGAGAAATCCAATTTGCCAAAGTGGGTGGCATGGGCAATATTAAAATGCTCTAGGCAATTCACCAGCCAGCGCACCTTGCCCCGACTAAAGGATTGATAGTGGTTAAACAAGATGGCAAAGCGTTTTTCAAGGTAGGGTTTCACTTTCCGGCTGAGGAGAACAATCTTGAGCAATAGGCCAATGGTTGCCGCCGTGCCGATGTTATTGAGCAAGTCAACAAAAACCAGATGGTTGGGGTTCTGGGCGCTCTCGACAACCAGGTAGTTGAGGGTCTGGCTACAGGTGCGCACAATGGTAAATTCATTTAGAGGCTGTGGCTGCTGAAAGAGGGGCAGCGTTTCCAAATACTGGTAAAAGCGCTGGCGAAACCGACCCCGACCCACATTCGCCGTGGTGTCCGTCAAGTAGTGGAAGAAGGCATCCCGAAAGTCGCGGGTGGATTTCATCCGTTGCAGCCGCTGCTCAAATTGACTGGCCAAGTCGCGATAGGTGTGGCGGCCATCCACCTTACCGACAAAATGCTGAATTGAGGTTCTGACTTCCTCTGTAGAGAGCAAGGTGGGATTTTTGATAGGGGGGATATTTTGATGTCCCTGGGCACGGCGAAACTCACTGGTGAGGTAGTGACTCAGGTTCATTTCAAATTCCTGTGTGGCTTTTTGCTGAACCTCTTGAATGTAGCGCAGCTCTTCCGGTGGGGTGTCATCCCCCACTAGGCAGTGGTTGTAAAGATAGGGGTAGCGGCGAATGAGGGTGGCAAGGGGGCGATCGCCATTTCGTTGAATCTGTACAGTATCCTGGGCATCTTCTTGAAAGAATTGCACTATGCGCTGCAGCTTTTGAAAGGCTTCACTCTCTAAATAATCCTTGACGAGTAGCCGCAGCTTACGCACCACTGGTGCCCGGCTCAGACCGCCTGCGGGCATTCCCACAGGGGTTTGCAACATGGCCAGAAATTCCGGAACAGCCCCTTGCAGCAAAGGACGCGACTGCCAGCGGTTAATTAAAATGTGGCAGCAGCGGTTCATGAAGGGACGGAAACGGTCTGCCACCTGTGCCTCAGTCACAATCCGATCCATCGCCCCTTGAATCTGGCGATCGGGATAGGTATAGCCCATAAGAAAAAGGGCACGAAACCGCTCAATGACTTGCTGCGGGCTCTCATGTTGCACGCATTCCAGCAAGTGATCGTAAATCAGTTGGTAGTCGTTGCCCTTGATCCAAGTATTCATAGGGAGGAATGCGCTCCTAAGCCACGCCGCTACCGACAGTGCTGGAATTCGGGGGCACAACTGAAAGGTCCTAACATATCTGCATGATAGAAGGCAACATTTCGTTAGCCTGTGATCGAAACTACGTTTTTGTCGTGATCCTAATCACAAGAATGCCCTGGGTTCTTTCGATTGCCCAATAGTGCAAACGCTCTACTCCCTTGTGAGGATAAGCAACAGAGCAATCAATTGACAATTGACTATAAAAGTTTGACTATAAAAGTTAGTGCTAAATTCTCTGCCCAAAAGAGTTTTTAGGCCTCGAGAGCATCAGCGCCCCTGATACCCCGAGAGCTGAGCTAGACCCTCTAGGGGATAGACGCCCTCATAGCGTTTACCGTTGATTTCCCATGTGGGATAAGCACGGATATTGGCCTCTTTGCACAGTTCTGGTTGGCCATTGGTACCGCGTGCATCGCACTCAATGTAGTTAATTCTCTTAAAGGCGCTGCCAAAGAGCTCCTTTTGCTTCATACAGGCAGGACACCAGTAGGCACCGTACATTTTGGCATTGATTTTCTTCAGGTGGTTTGCCAGCCCTTGGGGAGAAATAGTCCGACTAGTTCCCTGTGCCATAACCATGTCGGCAGATTGAAAAACAGGTAACCGCGGTACAAGGGCGATCGCCAGCCCCACACCCAAGGCAAACAGGAGATAGCGCAAGGAGTGTTTCATCGAGAACCATCCACTAACCCGATACAGTGTACTGCATTCTACACAGTGCTAGAGCTAGAGACCGCGAGCAACGTCCGGTGGTTCCGCAGCACCGCTTTAATAGTTGGGTGGGATGCGATCATGGATGCCCCCACTCAAATTGAGCGATGATAGCTGATAGTCCTCCCTTGCGGGATGACCCAGCTCGCTAAGCTTGCTACAGGCTATGGACATGCTCACCGCCAAGCAGCAGAGCAAACGGGTTGACCACTAAGCCCCTTTCCTGACACCTTGCCATAGCTCCTAGAGGGGTTTTGACCCAGAATTGGCTCCCCCAAACGTAGTCAGCCGAAGATTCGCTGGAAAGACTGTATGGGCTGCATTCGCGCATGCCGTTGCCGTTAAACTAAAACTACACTATAGCGGCAGTGCCTTTGCGAATTGTTTAATGGCAGCAATTTTTGAGCTTCATCCTGTCAACCCCCAGCCCCGCACCATCGCCCAAATTGTTGAGGCGCTCAAAGAAGGGGCAGTCATGCTCTACCCCACGGACACGGTCTATGCCATTGGCTGCGACATGAACCACAAGGGAGCGGTGCAACGGGTACGCCAACTCAAGCAACTCTCTAACGATAAACCCGTCACCTTTTTGTGCTCTTCTCTCTCCAACATTGCCCAGTATGCCTATGTCAGTGATTCCGCTTATCGCCTCATGCGTCGCCTGATTCCGGGACCCTACACCTTTTTGCTGCCCGCTACCAAACTGGTGCCCCGCCTTGTCCAAAATCCCAAACGCAAAACTACGGGGATCCGTGTGCCTGACCACGTAGTGAGCCAAGCGCTGTTGACCGCCTTGGGGAATCCAATTATTTCCACCTCAGCACGACTACCCGACGACGAGACCTATTATGTGAATACTGCAGATCTCTTCGATGCCTTTGACAAACGGGTGGATTTGATTATTGATACGGGGGAAGGGCCGGGACAACAAATGTCGAGTATTCTTGATCTCACCGTCGAACCACCGCTGCTGGTGCGCAAGGGACAAGGGTGGGAAGCACTACCGGCAGAAATGGTGACTGTTGAGTGAGCCACTCTAGCTCTTCGGTAGGTAGAAATCGCTATGCAAGGTTGAATTCAAGAATGAGTTCATCACAATTGATTGGCAAAGTATATTTGGTGGGCGCAGGCCCCGGAGATGTCGGGCTGCTCACGCTTCGCGCCAAAATGCTTCTGGAATGTGCCGATGTGGTGCTCTACGATGCCCTGATTAGTCCGGAGATCCTAGGACTAATTAATCCCCAAGCGGAAAAAATTCATGTGGGCAAGCGGCGGGGTAACCATACCCTTTCTCAGGCTGAGATTTGCCGCCTATTGATTGAGTTGGCAGGGCGCCATGCCGTCATTGTGCGCCTCAAAGGTGGTGATCCCTTTGTCTTTGGCCGTGGCGGCGAAGAGTGTCTTGCCTTGGTTGAGGCAGGTATTGCTGTGGAAGTAGTCCCCGGGGTTACCAGTGGCGTAGCTGCACCTGCCTATGCCCGAATTCCCTTAACCCATCGGGACTTTAGCTCTTCGGTAGTCTTTGTTACGGGCCATGAGGCGGCTGGCCGCTATCAACCGCGCGTCAATTGGTCAGCTTTGGCAACTGCGGTGGATACGCTTGTGATTTACATGGGACTTCACCATCTGGGGGAAATTGTGCCGCAATTGCTGGCAGGGGGGCGATCGCCCCAGACTCCCTTAGCCTTTATTGAATCCGGAACAACACCGCAACAACGGGTGGTGGTGACAACCCTAGAGCGAGCGATCGCCACCTATGACGAGGCAAAGATTCAAACACCTGCCTTGATTGTCATTGGTGAGGTCATTCACCTGCGCTCCCAGTTAGGGGGAAGTCTCCACGAGGTCTGAAGCAACCGGTTCAGGTTCTAGGGGCAATGACAGCATCGCCCGCTCCAAATAGGGCAGTAGCTTACGTCGGGTTTGATCCAGAGAATAGGCAAGGCGGATATTCTCTCTGGTGAGTAGTCCTAACACCCGTTGGGGGTAATTGCGATCCACTACAGGCAACTGCCTTAAATCCCGCGCCGCCATGCGATCGATAGCATCCTTCAGGGGTTCATCACTATAGGCCAGCAACAGCTCCCGCGTACAGACACTCCCTACCGTTTGGGTTTGATAGGCGGTTGTTTCCTGATCCGCTTCCCAACGGGTCAGCACCCGATTAATATCCCCAAGGGTGATCAACCCCAGCAAGTTCTGCTGACTATCGGTCACAAAGGCACAGTAGACTTTTTTTTGAATGAGTTGTAAGCCCGCTTCGACCACAGGCGTCGCTTCGCTGAGAAACAGCACCTGCGATTGCATGGCCTCTGCCACAAAAAGGTTGGGGAGACTTTCCTCCTGCTCCTCCATGTGGGGCTCAATGCTGCTGGGTGCCAAGGCGGGCAGCTCACCCGGTTTTTGCACACTAAAACTATTCACTAACCAGACACTTAAGCCCACCGCTGCCATCAGGGGCAAAATAATGCGATAGTCCCGCGTCATTTCAAAAAGCAGCAAAATAGCGGTTAAGGGTGCATTGACACTAGCAGCAAGGACGGCGGCCATTCCCACGGTTGCATAAGCGGCAGGAGCAGCAATACTGTTGGCAAACATCGGTAAGAGAATAGGTAACACCTTACCGTAGGCAGCCCCAAGGGAGGCTCCCAAAAAGAGTGCCGGCGCAAAGATGCCCCCCACGAGACCACTGCCTAGACTCACTGCCGTTAAGAGCATCTTGGTAACGAGCAACACCAACAGCAAGCCAAGGGAAAAATTCACATCCCTGAGGATTGCTTCCACTGTTTCATAGCCAATGCCCAGCACTTGCGGCAAATACAGGGCAACCAAGCCAACGCAGAGGCCCCCCATCAAGGGACGCACTGGTAGGGGAATGCAACCTAAAAACTGCAGAGGTGGAATCCTCCCCTGAAAGGCTTGCGGGAGCCACTGAAGTAACTGGGTATAGACAATGGCAACGCCGTAGGCCAACAGTCCCAAGCCCAAATACAAGGGCAACTCAAGGGAACTGCGTACCTCATAGGCGGGCAGCTCAAAGGCGGGTTGTGACCCCAAGCCAATTTGGGTAATTAGGGCAGAAATCACAGCGGCCAAAAGCACCACACTCACAGCCGTTGTTTCAAAGGTGGTTCCTAAGACCACCTCTAGGGCAAAGAACACGCCAGCGATCGGAGCATTGAAGCCTGCTGCTAAACCTGCCGCTGCCCCTGCCCCAAGGAGCAGCTTTTGCCGTTCTCGCGAGACCTTCAACCCTTGACCAAGGAGAATGCCGATGTTGGCGCCCACTTCCACACTGGGTCCTTCTGGACCAAGGGACGCACCTGTACCCAGGGAAATTGCCGCCGCAAGGGTTTTGGCAATGGGGCGAATAAGGGGAATTTCCTTACCAGCTTCGACAGCACCCATCAATGACATCAGGTTGGGACTAAACTCTTGGACAAGCCAACGGACAATCCCCACCAGCAAGCCCCCAAGGGTGGGAACACAGGCCAGTGTCCACCTCCCCCAGCGACCAATGATCCCCATCAAGTTTTCAAGGGCAAGGTAATGAATTGTTTCAATCAGGTAACGAAACAGCAGCACACTGAGGCCAGCGCTGCCGCCAATGAGCACTGCCAAGACCAGTACGACTGTTTCCGGAGGGGGGTGCAATTGATTGAAAAGACGAGTGAGGCGAGATTCAGCAGTAGAAAGGGGGAAGAGGGAGGACACTGGTGGAAAAATTTTTCCTGAAACGGGATAGCTCTAACTCAATTATGCGCAATTTCCAGGGGAGAGGCTAAAAGGGCAAGAGTTGCTGTGTCACATGGTAAAAGGAGGGATGCAGCCACCACAGCAGGGCGACAAAAATAACCACTCCCCCATAGGCGGGGCGCAAAAATTCCTGCCATACCAGTTGTTGCTTACCCTCCCAAATGGCTTTGAAGGGAATGATGGAAGTGCGGTTTTTCAGGGCAGCAAATGCTTCTCCATGCCGTGCGTACCAGCGGCGATCGCCATGCCAAACCCCAAAGCAGTGATGGGCAATCAGACCAAGGGAGGTCAGCAGGCTAAAGGACGTGCCCAACCATAGGGTATGAGCCACACACCAGATCACCTGTCCCCACAACTGTGGGTGGCGGGTAATGCGAATAATGCCCGTCTCGTAGAGGTGCACCTCTGGCTTTTGCACAGCGGCAATTTCCAGCAGGTTAAATGTGGCTGGATAAAGAAAGAGAAACGAGAGCGCCGATAGTCCCCACACTAGCGCCCCCATTCCCGGCACCCCTTGAAGTTGCCACAGTTGGACGCCGTCGTAGCGATGCGCTAGAAAGTAGAGAATCAAGATTGTGGCCAAAGGCAGACTCACTAAGGCGAAAAAAATGCGATAGGCGCGGGCACCCACCTGCTTTTCTGCCCAAGGACGTAAGCTGGCCAAGCCACTGTGGGCGATCGCAAACAGGAGCAATAGCCCCACCATGATCCACTGCGAACTGGTTTGCCAACTGTGGTGATCCACGCTCATCTACTCCCGACGATTGAGATCCCTTCCCATGATCCCAAAGGGGCAGACCATTTGTAAAGCAATGTAACTGGACAGAAAAACCAAGCCTATGAGCTATAGTCAAAGCGTTGGGGGCATCCGGCATGAATTTTAATCAATTTTATGTTTAATTGGCTCGATCGCCTCGAAAACCGCCGCCTACTGCGCTTGCTCCTGCTCTTTGCTTTGGGCTGGATTGGCGTGCAACTTTTGCACTACTTTGCCTACGTCTTACTCATCTTTCTTTCTTCGTCTATTTTGGCGTTTTTACTCAACTATCCCGTGCGCTGGCTCAAACGTTACTTGCCCCATGGTTTTGCGGTTACCATTGTGTTTCTGGGGACATTGGCACTGCTCATCGGCTTGGGGATTACTCTTGGGTTGGCGATCATTGGCCAGTTGCAGGACTTAATCACCCATTTGCCCAGCCAAGTTGATCTGTGGATTGACTCCCTTGAGAGAATGCAGCAGTTTCTGGCGCAATGGAATCTAGACATCAATTTTCAGCAACTGGAGTCAGAATTACGCAACTTTGCCCTTGCTGGGATTCAGTTTGGGTTTGGTAAGCTCCAGTCTATCTTTGCCCTCTTGCTGGGGGGCATGATTGTTGCTGTGATTACTTTCTTTATGCTGTTGGAAGGGGAACAGCTATGGCAGTACCTGTTGAGTTTTTTGCCCGACCCGTGGCGCGATCGCCTGCCCCAAGCCTTAAAGCGGAACTTTTTGGGCTTCTTGAGTGGCCGTTTCCTTCTATCTCTATTCTTTGGTACCGCCACATTTATTGTCTTGCTGGTGTTAGGTGCCCCCTACGCCCTTGCCCTTGGGGCGATCGCCGGCGGCTTGGATCTCATTCCAGGGATTGGCTCAACGATGGGCATTTCCCTACTCTGTTTGATCCTGTTGCCCAAGAGCATTGCCCTGAGTGTACAAGTTCTGATCAGCTGTATTCTGCTCCAACAGGTAGAGGAAAATATCCTCATGCCCCGTGTGATGCGCAACTCCGTCAACCTCAATCCGGTGGTTCTATTTTTTTCCCTCCTGGTGGGGGCAACGGTCGCAGGAATTGTTGGTATCTTCCTGGCCATTCCCATGACGGGGACGATCGTCAGTTTGCTGGATCTCAAAGCCTTGCAGGCAAGCCGTGAGGCTGCTCCAAAATCCTCGTCCTAGGGTTGCGATCGCCCCCATCCCGTTGATATACTAGACAAGCTGATTAAGGTGCCCTCGGCACATCAGTGTATTTTTTGCGCATTTCTTGGTTGGACACCATCATCACTGTAGGTTGGGTATAGTTGCATGGCTCGATATCGTGGCCCTCGTTTGAGAATTGTCCGTCGTCTGGGTGAACTGGCTGGTCTCACCCGCAAAGTCCCCAAGCGGAGCTATCCCCCCGGTCAACATGGCCAAGCCCGCAAAAAGCGTTCGGAATACGCCCTGCGCCTTGACGAAAAGCAAAAACTACGCTTCAACTACGGGGTCTCGGAGCGACAACTCGTGCGCTATGTGCGCAAAGCCCGCCGCGTGAGTGGTTCCACCGGACAAACCCTCCTGCAGTTGTTGGAAATGCGGCTAGACAACACCGTTTTCCGCCTTGGAATGGCACCCACGATTCCAGCAGCTCGCCAATTGGTGAATCATGGCCATATTCTGGTCAATGGTCGCACTGTTTCTATTCCTAGCTATCAGTGCCGTCCCGGGGATGTGATTACTGTCCGCGATAACGAGCGATCGCGCCGTCTGGTGGAAACCAACCTTCAAAATCCCGGGCTTGCCAATCTCCCCAGCCACTTGGAACTCGATAAAAGTACCCTCACCGGCAGAGTCACCGGTATCGTTGAGCGCCAATGGGTTGCTCTCGAAGTGAATGAACTCCTCGTGGTTGAGTACTACTCCCGCAAAGTTTAGAGTATCGCCGCCTTTCCTATGGCAGAAGCCTATCTTCTGGAAAAACTCCGCACTGTCGAGCAAACCTTTACGGAACTTACCCGTCGCTTGGCGGATCCGGATGTGGCAGTCAATCCAACCGAATTTCAGAAGATAGCCCGCTCCCGTGCTGCCCTAGAGGAGACGGTAAACGCCTACCAGGAATGGCAAAGGTTGAATCAGCAACTGCTGGACGCACGTCAGCTTCTCAAGGAAGCCATCAATGAGCCTGAGCTGCGGCAAATGGCTGAGGAAGAAGTGGCGGATCTCAGTCACCGCATTGCCAAACTCGAGGAACGCCTGAAAATTCTGCTGCTGCCCCGTGATCCCAATGATGAGAAAAACATTATGCTGGAAATTCGGGCAGGTGCAGGGGGTGATGAAGCAGGGATTTGGGCCGGCGATTTGGTACGGATGTACTCCCGCTATGCCAAAACCCAAGGTTGGCAAGTGACCCTCGTGAGTGAATCCCTGGCTGAAATGGGCGGCTTCAAAGAAGCTATCCTTGAAATCAAGGGCGATCGCGTCTATAGCAAGCTGAAGTATGAATCGGGTGTCCACCGGGTACAGCGGGTACCAGCAACAGAAGCTAGCGGCAGAATTCATACCTCCACTGCCACCGTCGCTGTAATGCCCGAGGTGGATGAGGTGGAGGTCGAAATTGATCCAAAGGACATTGAACTCACCACCGCCCGATCTGGCGGAGCCGGCGGCCAAAACGTCAATAAGGTGGAAACCGCTGTTGATTTATACCACAAGCCAACGGGAATTCGTATTTTCTGCACCGAAGAGCGGAGTCAACTGAAAAACAAAGAGCGAGCGTTCCAGATTCTCCGTGCCAAACTCTACGAAATAAAGCTGCGGGAACAACAGGAAGCCATTACTTCCATGCGCCGCTCTCAGGTGGGCACTGGCGATCGCTCCGAAAAAATCCGTACCTACAACTACAAAGATGACCGCGTGACCGATCACCGTCTGGGACAAAACTTTAGCCTCAGCAGTGTCCTAGAGGGGGATTTGGAACCGATTATCCAAGCCTGCATCAGCCGTGATCAGCAGGAACAACTGGCGCAACTTGCTGCCGAACAAGCCTAGGAGGATCAAATGACCAAATTTGTGGCTTGGGGACGCTACTGTGAAGATGTCCGCGAACGGCGTGCCCCCCATCGCCAGGCACACCTCGATGGCCTTGCAGCTCAAAAAGACCAAGGGCTGCTCATCACCATTGGCCCTACCAAAGACCTGCGCTACTTTTTTGCTATTTATGAGGCGGATAGTGAAGAGACCGTGCGCCAACTAATTGAAAACGACCCCTACTGGCAGCATCAGGTGTGGACAGACTACAGTATTCATGAGTGGATCCAAGCCCTCTAAGGGCGAGGGCGGATCCGAAACTCACCTAGGGCGCAAGGGCATTGCCCCGCATCAGGCTCCCAATCGTTTTTGCCGTAATTTTCAACTGCACTAAGGGATTAGCGGGCACAACAGTCTTATAGAGGTAGCTATCGAAGGTGAGCTTTTGCACATCAAGATCACTACACATCTCCACAAAAGCCTCACGGGTGGCATCGGAGCGATAAAAGACCCGCTGCAGCAGATCCAAAACAAGATAGGTCATGCCGTAGGCTTTGTCCCAGCGCTTCAGGTAGAGCTTGAGATCGGCTTCGGTAGGGATACGGCGACCGCTGTTGGAGGTCTCGACAATCGTTTCAGCACACAGGCGGGCTGACTTGGCGGCAAAGTAAATGCCTTCTCCGGAGGACTTGGTCACGGTACCCGCCGCATCGCCCACAAGGGCCACGCGACCGACCACTCGCCGAGGTCGAGGATGCTCAGGAATGGGGTGGGCTTCCACTTTAATAATTTGCCCCCCCTCCAGTTTGGCGGCAGCGCGGTGGCGGATTCCTGCTTGCAATTCCCGAATACGGTCTTTATTGACCTTCATGGTGCCCGTACCCACGGCTACATGGTCATATTTCGGGAAAACCCACGCATAAAAGTCAGGGGACACGTCATCCCCCACGTACATTTCTGCTAACTCGTTGTAGTAGGCCATTTTGTCCTCAGGCAGGCGAATCCGCTCCTGGTAGGCAATGGCGTAGTTGTAATCGCCGGCATCAATTTCCTTGGCAATGCGAGAATTTGCGCCATCGGCACCAATCACCACATCCACTTCGAGGGTCTGAACTGCGCCATCCTCTTGGACATAGTGGAGGGTGTAGGGCTGATCGCTGGTGATGGGCTGCTCTAGCTTAAAGACAGTGCCATTGATCAAGTTGGCGCCCAAAGCCGCTGCCCGATTGCGCATAAAGCTATCGAGGACTTCGCGGCGGCACATACCGATATACTCGTGCTCCTTGAGGGTATGGCCAATGTTCACCTCAATGTTGGAGGGGGATATCATTTTCATTTTGCGCACGCGGCGGTCAATGATTTCCGGGGGTAAGTCAAATTCACTGACCATGCACAGGGGGATCGCACCGCCACAGGGCTTGGCATTGTCTAATTTACGTTCAAAGAGATAGGTTTGGATTCCGGCTTTGGCTAAGGTTTCGGCGGCTGAGGAACCCGCTGGACCACCACCGACTACTGCTACCCGAAGTGACAACGGACGACTCCCAAATTTTGGCTAACAAACAACAGTTTGGATACTATCACGGGAATTTTTTGTCTTCAAGGATTTAATCCCGAAAAGCCGTATCTGTAACAGTTTTCAACATTTGGCCATCTTTAGTGATCTGCTAGGATAGATCCATCTATTAGCTAATAATTGATCCAACCTGGGACTGGAGCGGAAGTGACCCGATTTGTCTCTCGCGGTCGAGAATGGTATCATTTGCGAGGTTGTAAAATTTACGCCATTTCCCAGAGAGGTTAAGGTAGGGCATTCACATGGCATCGTCTCCTGTTGCGCCCGTTGTTTTGGTGATTTTGGATGGCTGGGGCTATCGCGAAGACACCTACGGTAATGCGATCGCCAGCGCCAATACCCCTGTGATGGACAGTTTGTGGGAAGCCTATCCCCACACATTGATTTACACGTCTGGGAAGGCGGTGGGACTCCCCAAGGGACAAATGGGTAACTCCGAGGTGGGGCACTTAAATATCGGTGCCGGTCGCATTGTTCCCCAAGAATTGGTACGCATTTCCGATGCTGTCGAAGATGGCAGCTTCTTTAGCAATCCCGTCCTTGTGCATCTGTGTCAAACCGTGAAGGAACGCAACGGTAAGCTGCATTTTATCGGTCTGTGTTCTGCTGGGGGGGTGCATTCCCACATTGAGCATCTTTACGGCTTGGTGGAACTAGCCAAACGCCACGGGTTGCCCGCCTGTATCCATGCTATTACCGATGGTCGTGATACGCCCCCCCGTGATGCCGCAGGGGTCCTTGAGGAATTGGAGCAGCGCCTGAAAACCGCCGGCTGCGGACGAATTGTGACGGTAAGTGGTCGCTACTATGCCATGGATCGCGATCGCCGCTGGGACCGCACCGAGGCGGCCTACCGCGTTATGACCAGCAATGAGCATATTCAACCCCTCCGGGCAGTGGATGTGGCCCGTAGGGCCTACGCGCAGGATATTGGCGATGAATTCATTGGGCCCACACGCATTGCTGAAGGAGCCGTTGAACCTGGCGATGGGGTGGTGTTTTTCAACTTCCGTCCCGATCGCGCTCGCCAGCTGACCCAAGCCTTTATTGATCCTGACTTCAGCGGTTTTGAACGGACGCTGATTACGCCCCTTGAGTTTGTCACCTTTACCCAGTACGACGCTAGCTTTAACTGTGGGGTTGCTTTCCCGCCGCAAAATCTCAGCCACATCCTCGGAGAAGTTATTGCTGAGCACGGCCTGAAGCAACTGCGGGCAGCCGAAACAGAAAAATATGCCCACGTCACTTACTTCTTCAACGGTGGCCTTGAGGAACCCTTTCCCGGCGAAGATCGCATTCTCATCCCCAGTCCCCTGGTGGCCACCTATGATCAAGCCCCAGCCATGTCTGCCCTGGCTGTAACCGAATCCGTCAAGAAGGCCATTGAGAAGCAGGAGTATGCCCTAATTGTAGTTAACTTTGCCAACCCCGATATGGTGGGGCACACGGGGCAGTTGGCGGCGACGATTCAAGCCATTGAAACCGTGGATCGCTGTGTGGGGATCTTGGTGGAAGCGGCCACAAAAGTGGGGGGAACTCTGCTCATCACTGCAGATCACGGCAACGCCGAATACATGATTGATGAGGACGGCAACCCCTGGACGGCTCACACCACCAACCCGGTTCCCTTCATTTTAGTGGAAGGGGAGAAACGCAAAGTTCCTGGCCATGGTGGCAATGTGATCCTTCGGGAAGATGGCTGTCTGGCGGATATTGCCCCTACGATTCTTGAAATTCTGGAGCTGCCCCAACCCCCCGAAATGACGGGGCGATCGCTAATTGTCAGTGCACCCTATGAAACGCGCCTAAATCGCACCCCTGTTTCCCTCAAGATCTAAAGCCTTCTCAAGGGCGACGGCACAAAATTTTAAGAAATCTTAAAATGGGAATAGTGCTTGTCGTATTTTTATGGCCTCATTTCGCTCCATTCTGGGTTACTATCGCGCCTATCGGGGGATAGCGATCGCCAGCATTACCGCAGCCAGTCTGTGCGAGATGGTGGATTTGCTGGTGCCCTATGCCATTGGTCAAATTCTCAACCTGCTCTCCCAACAACCCCTTGACCCGCCAGTGGTGGCGATCGCCCATAGACTCCAAACATGGACAGGCTGGAGCGATACCTTTAGTGCTCATCTCGCCGTTCTCGGCAGTATTGTTTTTTTGGCCACTGTGGTGCGTGCCCCGATTCAACCGTGGCTAGGGGTATGGTTCCACTGGTGGATTGCCTTGGCTGCCCGTCGCGACCACGCTCGCAAAGCAATCGAGAAAATCCTGACCCTTCCCCTAGAATTCTTTGAGGAAAATAATCCTGGCCGCATTGCCAACCGTGTTAGTAAAGGGATTTCCAACCATACGTGGAGCTACCCGGAAATTGCCGGTCAACTCATTCCCAAAGTTGTACGGGTCCTGGGGATTGGTGTTATTGTTTGGTGGTTGGATTGGCCAATCGCCCTTGGGCTCTTGATCTCCTTTACAGTCATCTTGTTGCTGACCCTGCGCACCCTAAGGCGCATTATTCAAAAGGAAGAAATCCTCGACAGCCACATCGAAAGCACGGAAAGCCGCACCTCAGAGATCATCACCAATATCAAAACCGTCAAGGCCTTTGCCACTGAAGCCCGTGAACTGGCTCGCCAGAAGCAGCGGCTGGATCGCGAGTTCAAGATGGTGATTGACCGCATCCATCGCGGCTACATGCACCTAATCACTTGGCAGGGAGCGGTGGTGCAGTTTTGCCTTTTTAGTGTGTTGGGGTTTTCCCTAGCAGCGACCATCGCTGGACGGGTCTCCATTGGCCACTTTATTACGATTTACACCCTTGCCAGTATGGCCTATGCCGAAATTACGCCCCTCTCGCAGGTGTCTGAGGTGTTTGCGCGGCGCTATGCCTCAATTTTACGCTTCCATGAATTTATGGAATTGCCCGCCGGTCGCGATGCCATTGATCTTGAGCAACAGGAAATTCCTAGCCTGCAGTTTTCTGGCAAGGTGGATTTTCAGCATGTTTGGTTTGGCTACACGCCAGGGCGTCCCATTCTGCGGGATATTAACTTACTCATTGAACCCTGCCAAACGGTGGCCCTGGTGGGGCGATCGGGGTCGGGGAAATCCACCCTAATCAAGCTCCTCTTTCGTTACTTCCAGCCAGATCAGGGGCAAATTCTCATTGATGGCCAAGATATTCAAACCCTCGATGTGCGCGCCTATCGCCGCCGGCTAGCTATTGTCCACCAAGAAGTCGATGTCTTTAATGGCACCCTCTGGGATAACCTGACCTATGCTAACCCCGAGGTCAGTGCCGACGCGGTCTATGAGGCCTGTGCCATTGCGCGGGTGGATGAATTTGTGCAGCAGTTGCCCTTGGGCTATCGCACGATTGTTGGTGAACGGGGGTTGCGGCTTTCGGGGGGACAGCGGCAGCGCTTAGGGATTGCCCGTGCCCTCTTGGCGGATCCTGATGTGCTGATTTTTGATGAGGCAACCTCAAGTTTGGATTACGAATCAGAGCGGGAAATTCAGCTAGCCCTACGCGCCATTACGGGTACTCGCACCATGATTGTGATTGCCCACCGCCTGAGTACAGTGCGGGATGCCCATCAGATTGTGGTGCTGGATCAGGGCACGATCCGTGAGCAGGGCGATCATGACACCCTCCTTGCCCAAGGGGGATTGTATGCCCATCTCTATTCGATTCAGCGCGATCGCCCCCCCGTTGCTGCAACTAACTGAGATTTATCCCCAAGAAGCGATCCAAGAGCCGATACCGCCAAAAGCTGCGCAAAAGAATCACCCAGAGTAGGACAATTAGCACAATGAGTGCCCACAATGACCAGGAGAGGGGTTCTAGCTCCGCCACCGATCGCAGGGTGGGCGATGTGCTAATGATGACAAAGCCAGCCAGTAGGATAACTACAACTGCAACATACCGCCAGTTGCCCACTAAGGGAGCACCGCCGACCCATACGGGATGGGGAGGTTTTAGGAAAAGCACTAAACAGAGGGAGGCCAAGATCAGGCTCGTCACCAAGGCCGTGCGCGCGATCGCCACACTGTGGCCCAATTCCGAGAGCACCTCGCGATCATTCACCAGGGCTGGATCAAACCGTCCTTGGAGCAATTCCACAAGGGGTGTCAGTTCCCGTGCTAAAACCCCTAAGTACATGAAAATGGCTAACAGCGCCAGGCTCAGGGTGGCGGGGATGACAAAGTGCAGCAATGAACGAATCAAGGAGCGATGGGGACGGGGCCCCGGCACTGCCCAAAAAGCCACCGCCAGTGTGGGTAAGCCCACTCCCCACAGCGTTAGCAGGCTGTTGTGCTTAATCAGCAGCGGAAAGGCGCGCCCTGCCATAACAGTGACAAGGCACAGTAAACTAAAGCTAAAGACCCGTACCAAAAAGAGCTTGCTGACATCTTGAATACCGTTGTAGATGCGCTGCCCTTCGCGAAAGGCTGCTGGTAAGGCTGCAAAGGAATCCGCAAGCAGCACAATATCAGCCACATTGCGGGTAATGGCACTGCCACTTTCCATAGCGATTCCCACATTAGCTTGCTTCAGGGATAGGACATCATTCACACCATCACCAATCATTGCCACCTGATGCCCGAGGGCACGCAAGCGAGTGACGAGTTTAGCCTTTTGCTCTGGTGTAATGCGACCAAAAACCGTGGCTTTCTCAGCCATTTGATCAAAGCTGGAATCATCCATAGCGGCCAGTTCTGCCCCGGAGATGGCGATCGCCCCCCCATCGAGGCCAACTTGCTTGCCAAGGGCAACAACGGTTTCCGGATGATCCCCGGAGATAATTTTGACTTGAATTCCAGCTTGCTGAAAACGCGCTAGAACCTCACGGCATTGGGGTCGCAGGCGATCGCCCACCCAAATCACTGCCAAAGGTTCCAACTCTGAGGGCAACAGAGGCGTTTCCTGCCGCTCATCCCAAGTGGGATCACTGCCACTGCGGGCAAAGAGGAGCACCCGCAATCCCTGCTGTCGCCCTCGCTGGAGCAGCTCAACCACCCTAGGGGAGAGGTCCTCACTCTTGAAGAGGACATCCGGTGCCCCCAAAATAAACGTTTCCGAGTCGTGCCAGGCCACTGCACTCCACTTGTAGGCGGAGGAAAAGGGAATTTCGAGGCGCATCGGTTGGGGCGTTCCCGCAAAAGCCTCCGTTAGGGCAACAATGGTACGGTTGGGACTGCTGACACTGGCCGCAAACTTTCCCAGGGTTGCTGCCGTTTGCTCCTTCGCTTCGCTGAGAGGGTACCAGCTATGGAGTTCAAGGGCATTGGCCGTTAGGGTTCCCGTTTTATCAAGGCAGAGAATATCCACCCCACTGAGGGACTCAATGGCATTCACCTGCTGCACCAAGACGTTGGCACGGGAAATGCGCAGCGCCCCCAGGGCATAGGTGAGGGTAATCGTAAGGTACAGGCCCACAGGGACAAGGCCCGCAATTACGGCTGCGGTTTGCACGCTCATTTGTAGAGTGGTCAGGCGCACCAAGAGCGAGAATAGAACCAATAGCCACAGGAAAACCGCCAGGGCAAGAATCACGCGGATAATCAGGTTAATTTCCTGCTGAAGGGGTGTGAGTTTATGGTGGTGGGTTTTGGCGGCAGCAGTCAGTTGATGGGCAGTGCTCTTTTCCCCCACCTGCTCGGCAACATAGGCAGCGGCACCGCGCACACAAAAGCTGCCGGAATAGAGGCGATCGCCCGCCCGCTTGGGAACGAGATCCGACTCCCCTGTGAGCAATGACTCATCTACTTGAATCTGTCCATCGCCAACCACCCTACCATCAGCAACGATTTGATCCCCAGGCGTCAACAGGAGAATATCCCCTTCTACGACCTCTGCAGGATCGATAATCACCTCTTGGCGATCGCGCAGCACCTTAACGCGGGGTCGGCTTAAAAGGCTAATGGCATCCAGTTGGCGTTTGGCGCGAATTTCTTGAATGATACTGATGATGGCATTGAGAAACACAACAACGACGATCGCCACCACATCCCCTGGGCGACCTAAAAAGATCAAGATGAGGCTAATAAAAGCAAAAACCCCATTGATAAACGTGAAGAGGTTTTCCCGCAAAATCTCGCCATAGGTGCGATTGCTTTCACTCACCTGACGGTTAATGCGGCCCCTGGCTTGCCGCTCCGCTACTTCCGCTGCAGTAAGACCGATTAATGGGGTTGTCATATTTCAGGTTTCCGCTGACTTCACCACCAATACCGAACAGGGGGCATCGGCAAGGACGGCACTACTGACGGAGCCCTGCACCACGCGCTCCACGCCGGTGAGGCCACGACTGCCCAGCACAATCAAGTCAGCACGGTAGATATTTGCAAGGCGTAAAATTTCCTCTACGGGGTCACCGCTAACAATTTCAATTTCTGAATCACAGGGAAGCTGGCGTTGAAACCGTTGTAAATGCTGCTCAATACTGCGGTAGGTTCCCATTTGGGGATGCAAGGAGGGGCGATCAGCGCTGACCCCAAACCCCGACTCCACCGGTGAAATCACATGACTGAGAATCACTTGGGCATCTGGGTCTAAGTTTAACTGTGCCACCGCCGCCATCACCCGTGCCGATAACTCACTGGTATCGAGGGCAACTAAAATTGTTTTGAACATGCCTGTGACTCTGTACTTGCAATCTCCTAGTCTGCCACAAGAGCGCGAGTAGCAGTCAAACTGCCCTTCTGGCTACTTTCTTACGCTGATGATTAACCACACCTATCGATTCATTTTCCTGAAAACTCGTAAAACTGCTGGCGTCAGTAAATTGCCCTCTGCCAGTTTTGTGGTAGTGAGGTATCATCACACCGATTTGCTGCCAGGATGAGTACATTCATCCTCAATTGGGTTATCCGCGGCTGCGCAATTTTTCTGCTCCTTTGGTTAACTGTTCCCTATCAGGCTGGCTCGCTCTCTTTTATCAAGGGGCTAAGGCAAGCTTAATAGCCACTTCAGGGCTGCCCAAGTTAGGTTTTGCTTTGAATGTAATCCCCTTGATAAGGCAATTCGTCAGTCTGGGGCATTGATACCATCGGCGATGAAATCCCTGTGGACTTTGTTGACCGGTATGAGGGCTTGAATGAAAACTTGGCACTCATCTGTGAAAAACTGGGACTGCTAGCCCCCTGAAAGTTGCCAAAGGGGGGATAGCGCAAAAACTACGACCACCATAGTCAAGTGCCCAATCAAAGCGCCTGCAAACAGAGGAAGGAATTGCAAAGGAATTGAAGCAGTATGCGCGGAAGGAGATTGCTGCTTTTGGCTACTATTGGGAAAGCATTAGCTAAGTAAAAGTACTCAATAATAGTGTCAAGATTTGTTACAAAGGTTACTGGGGATCATAAGACTTGTAGAGAATCCCCATGAAACGCTGACATTTTCTCGCATTCCTGAGGGGATCGCAGTAGCGTGAGGATCAGTACAGAACAGTATGTGCATGGGTTGTGATGGTGTCGGGCTGTTATAAAACAGAAGCCCTGATGACTACACCAAGGAAGTGTTCTGTAAAGCGTGCAAACCCTATCCAAGAGTGCCTATGAAAGTTGGGGTCGTTAAGGAACGCGAAGTGGGGGAACAACGGGTTGCCCTGATTCCCGAAGTTGTTGCCAAGCTAGTGCAGCAGGGGTATCACCTCTGTGTGGAGTCCGGTGCAGGGGATATGGCTCACTTTAGCGATGATGACTACCGTGCCGCAGGTGCAGAAATTGCTTACTCCATTGAAGAGATTTGGGGCGGTGTCGATGTCCTGCTCAAGGTTGCGCCGCTGCGCGATCGCGAGGTGGAGTGGATTCGCCCCGGCACCACCCTCATTAGTTTTCTCAATCCCCTAGGGAATCCGTGGCAGATGCAACACTTGGCAGAGCGGCACATTACTGCCTTTGCCCTCGAGTGTATTCCCCGCACCAGTCGGGCCCAGACTATGGATGCCCTCTCTTCCCAAGCGGCAGTGGCGGGCTATGGGGCGGTGTTATTGGCGGCTTCCCATTTGCCGCGCTTTTTCCCCATGCTGACGACAGCCGCGGGTACGATTCCCCCCGCCAAGGTGTTTGTGATTGGGGCAGGGGTGGCTGGCTTGCAGGCGATCGCGACCGCCCGGCGTTTAGGCGCGGTTGTTGAAGCCTTTGATATTCGCCCTGCGGTCAAAGAAGAGGTGCAAAGTCTCGGTGCCAAATTTGTTGAAGTCAACCTTGAGGAGGACACGGGAGCGGCCGGCGGCTATGCCAAAGAGGTTTCTGAGGCCGCAAAGCACAAAACCCAAGAGGCGATCGCTGCCCATGTCCACAGTGCCGATGTGGTCATTACCACGGCCCAAGTTCCCGGTAAACCGGCTCCCCTGTTAGTTACAGAACGTATGGTGGCCAGCATGAAACCGGGTTCGGTCATTGTGGATTTAGCCGCTGAACAGGGGGGCAACTGTGCCTGCACAGAACCGGGGCGCTCCATTTGTCATCAGCGGGTTACCATTATTGGCCCGATTAATCTGCCCGCCACCATGGCGGTGCATGCCAGTCAAATGTATGCCAAAAACATTTCAACGCTCCTGAAGTACCTTGCTCCCCAGGGGGAATTGGTGTTGAACTTTGGCGATGACATTGTGGATGCCGCCTGTGTCACCCATGAAGGGCAGGTCCGCAACCCACGGGTGCTGCAACTGCTGCATCCTGCTCAAACCTTGGCACCAATGCTTTAGTTCTTTTCTCAGGGGGTTAGTTCAATGACAGAACCTGTACTTGTGGGTCTAATGATTTTTGTCCTGGCCAGTTTCATTGGCTTTGAGGTGATTAACAAAGTCCCACCCACGCTGCATACTCCCCTCATGTCTGGCTCCAATGCCATTTCTGGGATTGCTGTGATTGGTGCCCTGCTGATGGCGGGGAGTGGACACACCACTTTAACAGTGGTCTTGGGATTCATTGCGACGGTGCTAGCCACAATTAATGTGGTGGGCGGTTTTTTGGTTACGGATCGCATGTTGCAGATGTTTAAGCGGTAGGAACCATGGATTGGCTAACACGCATTGAAGAATTGAGCTATCTGGGGGCTGCGGCGCTCTTTATCTTTGGTTTAAAAAAGTTGGGCTCGCCAGCGACGGCACGTCAAGGAAATCGCCTTGCCGCCTTGGGGATGTTGATTGCGATTGTGGTCACGCTCCTCGATCGCCAGATTATGAGCTACACGGGTGTCCTAGCGGCCATTGGCCTCGGCAGTGTCATTGGCGCGATCGCTGCCTACAAAGTGGAAATGACGGCCATGCCCCAGATGGTGGGGTTACTCAATGGCTTAGGAGGGGCGGCCTCTGCCCTGGTGGGCATTGGTGAATTTTGCCGCACTGCGGCCATGGGTGAACCACTGACCCCCAGCACACTTATCACCATTATTTTGGGGGTGCTCATTGGCGGGGTCACCCTCACTGGTAGCCTTGTTGCCTTTGGTAAACTTCAGGGACTGATTTCAGGAACCCCGATCATTTTTCCGATGCAGCAGGTCATTAACCTCGGCTTGCTGGTGGCTTTCTTGGTTGCCAGTGGCTGGGTGGGGTTGCATCCGAGTCAGCTGCCGATGTTCTGGGGCTTGGTGGCGATCGCCAGCATTTTGGGGGTGCTCTTTGTCCTGCCCATTGGTGGTGCCGATATGCCAGTGGTGATTTCCCTCTTGAACTCTCTCTCAGGGCTGGCTGCCAGTGCCGCTGGCTTTATCGTTGGCAACAGTATGTTGATTATTGCGGGTGCCTTGGTGGGGGCTTCAGGGCTGATTTTAACGCAGATTATGTGCAAAGCCATGAATCGCTCCTTGGCCAATGTCCTCTTCGGTGGTTTTGGCAGTACGACGACCGGTAACGCGGCGGTGGCGGCTCACGCCACGGCGAAGTCAGTGCGCACCATTGACCCTGAAGAAAGTGCAATGATGCTCGGCTATGCCAAGTCGGTGGTCATTGTCCCCGGCTATGGAATGGCGGTGGCTCAAGCGCAGCACAGCGTCAAAGAACTAGCGGATCAATTGGAGCGGCTCGGTGTTGATGTCAAATACGCGATTCACCCCGTTGCCGGTCGCATGCCGGGACACATGAATGTGCTGCTGGCCGAGGCAAATGTCCCCTACCCCCAACTCAAGGACATGGAGGACATCAATCCAGAATTTGAGAATGTGGATGTGGCACTGGTGATTGGTGCCAATGATGTTGTCAATCCCGCTGCCCGCACCAACCCCGGCAGCCCCGTGTATGGAATGCCCATTCTCGATGTGGATCGGGCACGGCACACAATTGTGATCAAGCGCAGCCTCAATCCGGGCTTTGCTGGTATTGACAATGAGTTATTCTACAAAGATAAAACCCTGATGCTTTTTGGCAATGCCAAGGAAGTACTCAATCAACTCATTGCCGAGGTGAAACACCTCTAGGAGGGGGTGGAGGCCACCCTGCGCTCAAACACTGGGGCAATTTCCGCAAGGTCAAACTGATCCAGGCGATCAAGTACCCAATGACAGCGACGCTGAAGCATATGGAAGGGATAGGTGTGGGCTACCCCCAAGACTTTGACACCAGCTTCGCGGGCGGATTGAATCCCCACCAAGGTGTCCTCGATCGCCAGACAATCAGCGGCTGTGAGATCACTCCCTAGGGCTTGCAAGGCCTCAACGGCACGTAGATAGGGGTCAGGATAAGGTTTGCTGCGCTCCCCGCTTTCGGCACTGATAATGCAGTCCACAATCGAGTGGAGCTGGCCACGCTCAAGGGCTAAGTCCACATCGGATCGCACAGCACCGGTGACAATGGCGATTTTCAATTGCGCAGCATGGAGTTTCTGCAGTAGGGCGATCGCCCCCGGAAAAAAGGGAAACGGTTCGATACTAGCCAAGCGGGTACGGTAGGCGGCTGCCTTTTGAGCCACCAGTTTATCCAAATAGGCCGGGGTCACTGCCCGTCCACGGCGGCTGAGGAGGTTATCCAAACAGGCGCGATCGCTCCGTCCCAAGCAAAAAAGGTCGTACTCCCCCCGCTGTGGCCGCAGGTTCTCTTGCAAGAGGATCTCATCAATGAGGGCAGCATGAATGGCCTCATCATCGAGAATCACACCATTGAAGTCAAACAAAACCGCCGTCAGGGGCATACCTAGGGGGCTAACTCTGGGAATAACTGCTGAATCCGCGCTTGGAGTTGCTCCGCCTCACTGAAGTGCGCCATCTCCGCTGGGGGGCGCATGAGGGATTCTCCGACTAAAATGGCTTGGGCGCCGGCTTGTGCCACCCGTTCGACATCGGCACGCTGATGAATGCCCGATTCGCTGACCACAAGAATGTTGCGATCGCGCAGCTGCGCCCCATACTTGGTCAAAAGTTTTTCAGTAGTGGCCAGATCAACACTAAAATCCGTCAGGTTGCGATTGTTGATTCCCACAAGCTGTACCTCCTCCAGTGCCAGCACTCGTTCCATCTCCTCGGCGGTGTGTACCTCCAGGAGAGCCGTTAGACCCAACCCACGGGCAATCCGCAGAAAATAGCGCAAATCCTTGTCCGAGAGGATAGCCGCGATCAGTAGCACCGCATCGGCACCCCGCAGCCTTGCCAGAAACATCTGGTAGGGATAGAGGATAAAGTCCTTGCACAGCAGCGGCACCTCCACCACTTGGCGAATTTGGGCGAGGTATTCAAAGCTGCCCTGGAAAAACTCACTGTCCGTTAGGACGGAAAGGCAGGTGGCACCCGCGGCAACGTAGCCTTGGGCGATCGCCACCGGGTTAAAATTGGGCCGAATCATGCCTCTACTGGGGGAGGCCTTCTTGACCTCAGCAATCAGCGCTGGCTGGGTAACAGGATTCTGGAGAGCCGCCAAAAAAGAACGCACCGGTGGCGCATCCAGTACCTGGCGCTGTAAATCAGCCAAGGGCAGGACTTCCCGCAGTTGCTCCACCTCCTGTTCCTTGTGCCAAACAATCTTCTCAAGAATGTTGCGAGGGGCATCATCGGCCACCGGCACTTGGTAGTGGAGGTTGTGAACAGTAACAGCGGGATTGGGAGGACGGCGGCGAATTTGCATAGTCAGCTTCGTAGGGAGTTGCAATCGTTGACCATAAGAATAAACCACAAAGACAACCCTTAACCACCCTGTCTAACCCTGCTATGGTGTCAAAGGAGCAGTAGGAAACCACCGTTGATGGCCATTGGCGTTTGGGTTTTAGGGGATCAACTGTCGCTACAGCAGGCCGCGCTGCAAAGTTGCGCCCATCCTGTCCCCGTCATCCTCATTGAGTCCCACCAGTGGGTCAAACAACGCCGCTACCATGCCCAAAAACTGGTGCTGGTGTGGTCGGCCATGCGGCACTTTGCCCAAGACCTCGAAGCGGCCGGTTGGCCAGTGACCTACGCGATCGCCCCCGACTTTGCCACCCCGCTGCGGCAGTGGATCAGTGCCCACAACATCCACGAAGTGCGGATCATGCAACCTAGCGATCGCCCCTTTCGTGACTGCATTGCCACCTTTGACCTGCCCTGTGCCATTAAATTGCTGCCGAACAATCACTTTCTCTGGTCAGAAGCGGACTTTCAGCAGTGGGCAGCCGGTCGCAAAACCCTTGTCCTGGAGCACTTTTACCGTGCAGGGCGGCAGCGGTTTCAAATCCTGATGGAGGGCAAATCTCCTGCCGGCGGCAAATGGAACTACGATGCTGAGAACCGCCAAGGGCCCGCTGCTAACCTCAAACCCCCACCACCGCTGCGCTTTTGTCCCGATAGGATTACCCAAGAAGTCATTGAAACAGTGCGCCAAGGAAACTTTGACACCTATGGCCACATCGAACCCTTTTACTGGGGGGTTAGCCGCGCCCAAGCCCTGCAAGTCTTGGAAAACTTTATTGAATACCGCTTGCCCCAGTTTGGCCCCTACCAAGATGCCATGGTGGTAGGAGAAGAGACCCTGTGGCACAGCCTCCTTTCCCCCTATTTGAATTTAGGCCTACTGTCTCCCCAAGAAGTGATTGATGCGGCCTTAGTGGCCTACGGTGAACGGCAACTCCCCCTAAATAGCGTTGAGGGGTTTATTCGCCAAATTCTTGGCTGGCGCGAGTATATGTATGGCCTTTATCACTACCTCGGTGCCGACTACTGTCAGCGAAACTTCTTTCAGCACCACCAATCTCTGCCGGCTTTCTTTTGGCAGAGCGATCGCGCTACAATGAGCTGTCTGCGCTACGTTCTTAAGCAAATTGAGTGCACTGGCTATGCCCACCACATTCAGCGGCTGATGATCCTGGCCAACTTTGCTCTCATTACTGGCTTAGCTCCTCAGGAAGTGGAAAACTGGTTCCACAGTGTCTTTATTGACGCCTATGATTGGGTGATGCAAACCAATGTCTTGGGAATGGGCTTATTTGCCGATGGCGGACTCTTGGCCTCCAAACCCTATGCCGCCTCCGCTAACTACATTCAGCGCATGAGTAATTATTGCCAAGGATGTGCCTATAACCCAAAGCAACGCGTGGGCGATCGCGCTTGCCCCTTTAACTTTTTTTATTGGCATTTCCTAGCACGCCATCGAACAGTCCTGAGTCGGCAAGGACGCATGGCCATTGCCCTTAAAAATCTGGAAAAATTGAGCGCCTTGGAAATGGCCGCAATTCAACAGGAGGTAGAGCGGTGGTATTTTGAAAATTCATAGATCGAGAAGATATCAATTGTATTTCAGATTACATTTACTTGTAAAACTTGAACCCACCTTTTCTGAGTCATCCACTCATCTATTGATGATCTATACTCCATAGCTGTTTCGAAAGGGAGTGATATATTACAAAGAGAGATAAATTACCCTTGAAGAATCCGCTGGCATCCTTAAAAAACATGAGCGATAGCTTAGACTACAAGAGCCAGTTATCTCCTATGCTAAGTAAGGTAGCGAATGATGATGAGGTGATTTGCAACTATTCTGCTTATTCTGCTGCCTAATGTCTCATTCTTTGTTGGAATAGCCATAATTCAAACCTAAGGCATTTTTCAAATCCATTAGGGAAAAGCTTAACCAAAAGATAACCGAAAAATAATGTTCTCCTATGCTGAATTCGACATAATTTAGACAGGTGGCATCAAGTGTAAGTACAGTTGCCGCTTTCAAGCAATTCAATTCGATGCTCATTCCGGGGGGATACGCAAATGAATGAGACACTAAAGGGCACATCCAAAGTTCACTTTGCCGCCGCCACCACCTTAGCAGACCTGCCCTATTTTTCCTATCAGGTTTCCCCCGAGACCATTGCCGAAGAGGTGGCTGAGCAATTTCAACGTGATCCTGAGCTACCAGGGGTCTTGGTGGCGGCGGGCGATCGCGTCATCGGCATGATCTCCAAGGTCAAGTTTTTTGAGCGCATGAGTCAGCAATTTGGCCGGGATCTATACTTGCCGCGCCCCATTAAGTTAATGCCGGAAATTGCCAATCCCAAAGTTCCTCCGCTTGTCTTGATGGCACGCACCCCCGTCGAAGAAGCTGTGGAGCAGGCCTTGAATCGCCCCCCTGCCTTTGTCTATGAACCCATTGTCGTGCGCACGGGCAAGCAACTGGTCTTGGTGGATATGCGGGTCGTCCTAATTGCCCAGGCTCAAGTCCTGAGTAGGAAAAATCTTTTTATTCAGCAGCAGCACCTCCACACCCAGCAAATCCTTGAGAGCCTAAGAGTGGAAAAAGAGCGCAACCAGGACTACGCCAAGCGCCTTGAAAGCGAGCTCACCCGCACTCAACAGATGAATGAAGCCCTAGAGCAGCAGGAGCGCTCTGTCCGTGAGCAAGCAGAGCGGATTGCTCAACTGAACCAACGGTTTATTTCCATCAGCCAAGTGCTCTCAGAGCGCGGCCAAAAGGCCTTTCAGGAAACCTTCACAGGGGTTAACCAAATTACCCGCCACACCGCGGAGGTCTATCGTCTCAGTGAAAGGCTGAAGCGGGACGTGGAAATTATTGACCAAGCCACCCATCAAATTGCCGAGATTACCCGTCAGGTGAAGCACCTTGCGGTGCAAGCGGGGTTGATTGCCAGTCGCAGCGGCCAGCGGACGGTGGGCTTTGATTTTATTACTGAGGCAATTAACAAACTGGCCAACCAAGTGGTTGTTGCCAACCAGCAGGTGGAGGAAATGGCCAATCATTTTCGCCATCACATCCGCGAAGTGGTGCAGTCCACCGCCTCTGGCGAAAAAATCGCGCGATCGCTCCTCAGTCAAGTAGAAACTACTCAGCAAGCCATCCAAGAACTGCAAACCCTCCTGGATGCTGAGGGTACAGCCGCCGCCGAAACCGAGAAGGAAGTTCTGCCAACCGCTGTGGTTGCTTAAGGCGGTAGATTTAGGCCATGGCCACAGGCTATCTTGGAGCTAGAACACTTTTAATTTCTAGGCTTAATTTTTAGGATTGAGGATGCCCCGACCCACTGTTATTCTCCATGGCGGCGCCGGCAGGTCGCTCCAAGATAAAGGTGGTCTCATTCCTGTCCGCCAATCCCTCCATGGCATTGTCACCCAAGTAGTTCAGGCCCTCAAAGAAGGAGCAACGGCGATTGAGGCAGTGGTTTTGGGGTGTCGGCTCCTAGAAGATGAACCGCGCTTCAATGCCGGCACAGGCTCGGTGCTGCAGTCCGATGGGCAGATTCGCATGAGCGCCTCTTTAATGGATGGGCAGCGGCAGCGCCTTAGTGGTGTCATCAACGTCTCGCGAGTAAAAAATCCCATTGATCTTGCCCACTGGCTACAACAGTGCCCCGATCGCGTTCTGTCCGATGTGGGGGCAGCAGAATTGGCTCGTGAATTGCAGCTTCCTGTGTATCAACCCCTAACGGATCAGCGACTCTACGAATGGCTCGAGGAACGCAAGGGGAATTTCTCAAAATCAATGGCGAGGGTGGTGGCCGAAGAGGCAGGACGGGGCACGATTGGTGTCGTGGTTTTAGATCAGCAGGGACACTTGGCTGTGGGGACTTCCACTGGCGGCAAAGGTTTTGAGCGTATTGGGCGGGTGAGTGACTCCGCAACCCCAGCTGGAAACTATGCCAACAGCTTAGCAGCGGTCAGTTGTACAGGCATTGGTGAAGACATTCTCGATGAGGCGCTGGCCACGCGGATTGTGGTGCGAGTAACCGATGGCCTGTCCCTCGGGGCGGCCTTTGAAAAATCCTTCCGGGAAGCCGCCAGTCGGCAACGGGATTTTGGCGCCATTGGCTTGGATCATCAGGGGGCGATCGCCTGGGGTAAGACCTGTGATGTTCTTCTTGCGGCCTACTGGGATGGCACGACCATTGGCGATACCTTGGAATTACCACCAGGGCTACAGGTGGGCAGTCAAAAATAATTTATCCTTGATGTCAAGTTTTTTTATTGCTTGCTGGAGCGGATTGGGTGCATCCGTTGGGGCAAACCCCTATAATCTTAAATGTTTTTACATTTGGCCGATGTCCCTTGAGGGAACCCTATGACCAATACGACCTCGCCTGCCATTCTCAATCCGATTGCCCGTCCTGAAGTTCCCCAAGAACTTGCTGAAAATATCATCCTCACATCCCTCAATGATGTCTATGACTGGGCACGGCTATCGAGCCTCTGGCCGCTCATGTATGGCACTGCCTGCTGCTTCATTGAGTTTGCTGCCATGATTGGCTCGCGCTTCGATTTTGATCGCTTTGGCTTGGTGCCCCGCAACAGCCCCCGTCAGGCAGATTTGATCATCACCTCCGGCACAATCACAATGAAGATGGCACCGGCTTTGGTACGCCTTTACGAGCAAATGCCCAACCCCAAATACGTGATTGCCATGGGTGCCTGCACGATCACAGGGGGCATGTTTAGCTCTGATTCTTATTCCGCTGTGCGTGGTGTGGACAAGCTGATTCCCGTAGATGTCTATTTGCCTGGCTGCCCACCCCGTCCAGAGGCAATCATGGATGCCATTATCAAGCTGCGCAAGAAAATTGCCAACGAACATATCAACGAGCGGGGTAACCTTGCCCAAACCCATCGCCTCTTTACCGCCAAGCACAAAATGAAACCCGTGCCGCCCATTCTGACGGGCCAATATCTCAATGCTCCTACTCGTCAAGCGCCTCCCCCTGCCCTTGCGGCAGCGATGGGAATAGCCGTTCCTGCCCTTGGAGAAGCCGTGAGCGAAACCAGCAGCACTGGAGAATAATTCAAATTCAATCCTTCTTGGCAAAGAGGTAGCAAGCAATGGCAGTTTCAACAGAGCTTTTAGTTCTTGGTGTGTATGTGGCCTTGGCGGGGCTGTATCTGCTGGTGGTGCCGGCGATTGTCTATGCCTATTTGAAAGCGCGCTGGTATGTGGCTAGCTCCTTTGAGCGGGCGTTTATGTACTTTCTAGTTACTTTTTTCTTTCCGGGATTACTCCTGCTCGCACCCTTTATTAACTTTCGCCCACAACCGCGCTCTCTCAATTCCTAGGTGCTATGCGCCGCATTGATGTTCTAGGAATTGGTGTTGGTCTTTTCTTTGGCGGTGGTTTGGTCTATCTCCTGTTGCGGATGGCCGGGGTTGAGCCACTTCAGGCGGGTGTTTGGAGTCAGGCTATTTTTGTCTTGGGAATTCTTGGCTGGCTCTCCACTTACCTACTGCGGGTTTTTACGGGGCGGATGACCTACCACCAACAACTCAAAGACTATGAAGAGGCACTTCTTAGCGATCGCCTAGCACGGCTGTCGCCAGAGGAGCGAGCGGCCCTCGAAGCTGAGATTCTCGCAGAAACCAACCCTACAGCTGATCCTGAATTGGGAGATAATTAGCTCAAGTTTCCCCTATGGCTTGGCAATGCACTTTCCCCGCTCCTGTGGTTTACTGCTCCATCCCACCTCCCTTCCCGGTGGTCACGGCATTGGTGAGTTGGGTGCCGCTGCCCGTGAGTTCTTGGAATTTTTAGTGGCCAGTGATCAGCAGTACTGGCAAGTGCTGCCCCTAGGCCCCACCGGCTTTGGGAATTCTCCCTATATGTGCTATTCCGCTATGGCGGGTAACCCGCTGCTGATTAGCTTGGAGGAGGTCGCAAAAGCCGGTTGGTTAACGGAGGCTGATCTAGCGCAGATTAACCTTGAGAATCGCGATCGCGTGGATTTCGACGCTGTGATCAACCAGAAACTGCCGCTCCTACGCCTTGCGGCGCAACGTTTTCAGAGTCAAGCTACCCCAGGAGACTGGCAGGCCTTCCGCGACTTCCAAGCCCTTGCTCACTACTGGCTGCCCACCTATGCCCTCTTTATGGCAATTAAGGAGCACCATGAGGGACAGCCGTGGTATGAATGGCCCGCTCCTTTGCGCGATCGCGAACCAACCGCCCTTGCCGCTATCCAAGTTGTTCTCAAAGACCGCATTTTTGAGTACGAGTTTCAGCAATTTCTCTTTTACCAACAGTGGCACGCCCTCAAGGAAGCCGCCAATCAACGGGGGATTCAAATTATCGGTGATATTCCCATTTACGTTGCCCACGACAGTGCCGATGTCTGGGCCTTTCCTCAATTTTTTGAACTCAATCCAGAAACAGGTGCGGCTGCCCTCATGGCCGGTGTGCCCCCCGACTACTTTAGCGCCACAGGACAACTGTGGGGCAATCCCATTTACAACTGGAAAGCCCTTGCTGCCGATGGCTACTCTTGGTGGATTGAGCGCTTCCGTGCTCTCCTTTCCTATGTGGACATTATCCGTGTCGATCACTTTCGCGGCTTTCAGGCCTACTGGCAAGTACCGGAAGGGGAGAAAACAGCTGTCAACGGCGAGTGGCAACCAGGTCCTGGTGCTGCCTTCTTTGAAGCTTTGCAAGCGGCCTTGGGACGACTGCCTATTCTAGCGGAGGATTTAGGGGATATTACCCCCGATGTCATTGCCCTGCGGGATCAGTTTCAGTTTCCGGGGATGAAAATTCTCCAGTTTGCCTTTGGCGGTGGTTCAGATAATCCGTTTTTGCCCTTTAATCAAGAGCGCAACTGCGTGGTGTATACCGGCACTCACGACAATGACACAACTGTGGGCTGGTATCGCAACCTGAGTGACTGGGAACGGCAGCGTTTTATTGACTATTTGGGCTATACCCCCAGCGAACCCCACTGGGCATTGATTCGCATGGCCTTGGGAACCGTGGCTAACCAAGCCATTATTCCCGTTCAAGATTTGCTCGGCCTCGATAGCCATGCCCGCATGAATTTTCCTGGGACTGGCGAAGGCAACTGGGCATGGCGACTGACTGCTGGTCAACTCACCCCTGAACTTGCCGCTCATTTGAAGCACCTGGTACATCTCTTTGGCCGCCAAGCGCCCCCCAGGCCTCAACCTAGTGAAGCCGAGGCAGGATCCCTCGGAATTGAGACGCAGCCCTAAGCTCGCCGTCGGCCATCGGGCATAATCGTGCCCCGCAAATCCACTTCACTGAGATTGGCACCACTCATATCTGCAGCAGTCAGGTTGGCCCGCGTCAAATCGGCCCGCGACAGGTTCGAGCCTGAGAGGTTGGCATCTCCTAAGTCTGCGCCACTCAAGTTAACACCGCTGAGGTCTACGGTTCCCAGCAAGCTGCCGCTAAAGGTTGCCCGGCTTAGGGTGGCTCCACTCAGGGTGGCGCGGCTCAGGTTTGCTTCGGAGAGGGTAGCACGACTCAGGTTGGCTCCCACCAAGCGGGCGCGGCTGAGATTGGCTTCTACTAAGTCGGCACGGCTAAAGTTAGCTTCCGTTAAGTCCACCTCGCGGAGATTGGCACCGCTCAGATTAGCCCCCCGCAGCTTCACCCCATTAAAGACTAGGCCACTGAGATTGGCACTGCGTAGATCCGTTTGACTCAAATCCGCATTATCCAGCAATGCACCCTGCAGATTTGCCCCTTGGAGATTCGCTCCCCGCAGATTGGTGCCCACCAGTTTAGCATGGCTGAGGTTGGCGCCCTGCAAATTTGCGCCACTGAGATTCGCACGGCTCAGGTTGGTATGACTCAGGTTCGCGCCACTGAGATTGGCACCACCAAGGTTGACCTCTGATAGCTCTAGGGACGATAGATCCGCCTTTGCCAGTTCGGCGCCGACAAGTTTGGCCTTGGTAAGGTTGGCTTCACTGAGCTTGACTTCCGTGAGATCAACGCGACTCAGATTGGCACCTGTAAGATTTGCCGCCGTTAAATTAGCACCCCTCAGGTTGGCACCGCTGAGGTTTGTGCCACTGAGATTGGCATTGCTGACATCCGCCTGAATTAAATCCACACGGGTCAGGTTTGCCTGCTTTAGCTCTGTTCCATGCAAATTGGCGCCCTGTAAATTTGCTCCCGAAAGGTTCACGCCGTCGAGGGTCAATCCCCGCAGATCTGCATTGGCCAAATCCACACGGGAGAGGTTTGCACCCTGAAGCACTGTTCCCCGCAGTGTGGTTTCACTCAGTTCAGCGCGGCTGAGATTAGCTCGTGTCAGGTTTGCCCAACTGAGATCACTACGACTCAAGTTTGCGCCAGCGAGGTTGGCATCCACCAATTCTGCTTTGATGAGCATCGCATTGACAATTTCTGCACCACATAGCACGGCGCCACTGAGATTTGCCCCGCTCAGGTTGACCCACTCCATGTCGGCACGGGAGAGAATAATCCCCCGTAGATCAGCGTTAATAAACTCGCCATTTGTCAAACTGGCGCGATTAAAGTCCCGTTCACCGCTGGCGTAGCGTTTTAACAACTCTTGGGGATTCATCAAAAAAAATTGGCTCTGGAACTCCGCCCCTGAGAGCGGCTCTACACTCTAAGCCTAGCTTAATTCGCTAAAACCACACTACGCTCGTGAGAGGATGACTCGTGAGAGGATGATAATAAAGACTTGCGCTCGATGCTCTCATGGATACCATTCCTATTCTTGATCTCAAAGCCCAATATCAGTCCCTCCAACCAGAGATCGATCGCGCAGTTGCCCGGGTACTCGCATCAGGTCAGTTCATTCTAGGGCCAGAGGTACAGGCCTTTGAGGAAGAGGTGGCCGCCTATTTAGGGGTGCGCCAGGCGGTAGCCGTTAATTCAGGAACAGATGCATTGGTGATTTCCCTGCGCAGTTTGGGGGTGGGTGCTGGGGATGAGGTGATTACAACCCCTTTTTCGTTTTTTGCCACGGCAGAGGCGATTAGTTTGGTGGGTGCCCGCCCAGTTTTTGTGGATGTGGAATTGGACTCCTTTAACCTTGATCCCAGTAAAGTTGCTGCAGCGATTACCCCTCGCACCAAGGTGATTTTGCCTGTGCATTTATTTGGCCGACCGGCAGCGATGGGGGCAATTATGGAACTTGCTCAGGCTCATGGGTTAGCGATCCTTGAGGATTGTGCCCAGTCTTTTGGGGCCCGCTATTGCCCGCCCTGTGAAAATTGCCAATGTGAAGCGGCAACTCAAGAAGCCTTGGCCCATCGGTTCACGGGCGCGATCGGTACGATGGGTGCCTTTTCCTTTTTCCCCACGAAGAATTTGGGTGCCTATGGTGATGGCGGTCTGATTACTACCAATGATGAGGATTTAGCAGAGCGATCGCGCATGCTGCGGGTTCACGGCGCCCGTCAACGCTACCACCACGAAATAATTGGCTACAATTCCCGCTTGGATAGCCTCCAGGCAGCAATTCTACGGGTGAAGCTGCCCCATATCGATCGCTGGAATCAACAGCGACGGCGAGTCGCCCAAACCTATAACCAAGCCTTGGCTGGTCTTGAGGCAGTAGTGACCCCAGCCGTGTCTGCGGGGCATGTGTTTCATCAATATACGATTCGGGTGCTGAATGGCCAGCGGGATGCGCTTGTGGCTTACCTAAAGGAGGCTGGCATTAGTTCAATGATTTACTACCCCATTCCCCAAGATCACTTTCCGATGTACAAGGGGCAATCTCCTCCCAATCCTGTGAGCGATCGCCTTGCTAGCGAGGTTCTTAGCTTGCCCATTTGGCCTGAATTAAGCGATGCCACCATTGAGTATATTGCGGCAACCATTCGGCAGTTTTTTCACCCGTCCTGAGGCGTTTCTGTGAGTATCTCTTCAGGCGTTGCCTTAGCATCTGCACTAAGGCAGTCTTTGCCGCAACTTAACAGAACCTTAAACTGAGACTCGCTAGGCTAGCTACAGCTCTTTGCCAAGATGGGGCGTTACAAACACAACACGGGACATGGTTTCCTAATTAGCTTTCTGGGTATTGGCTGTGTTTGCCCCCTCTGGAAAGGGCTGTCCTGTTGCTTACCCGAGGAGATCCCCCATGAAGGTTGCGGTTTTTAGTGCGAAATCCTACGATCGCCAGTTTTTGGATGCTGCCAATGCGGCTCAAGGCCATCCCCATGTTCTAACCTATTACGATTTGCTGCTGCGGCCTCAAACAGTGTCCCTGGCTGAGGGGCACAATGCAATCTGTGCCTTTGTCAATGACGATCTTGGGGCACAGACCCTAGAGCGACTCGCACAGTTGGGGGTGCGTCTAGTCACCCTGCGCTGTACGGGCTTTAACAATGTGGATTTAGCTACGGCGGCCAACGTGGGCATAACGGTTACCCGCGTGAGTACTTATTCCCCCTATTCGGTGGCAGAGCATACGGTGGGGCTGATCCTGATGCTCAACCGCAAACTCCACCGTGCCTACAACCGGGTGCGCGATGATAACTTTTCCCTAGAGGGACTGATGGGCTTTGACCTCCATGGTTGTACCGTTGGCATCATTGGCACGGGTAAAATTGGCCGAGTTGTTGCTCAGATTTTGCATGGTTTTGGCTGCCACCTTTACGGTTACGATCCCTACCCTAGTGAAGCTTTTAGGGAGATTGGTACCTACACAACCTTAGAAACATTGCTGGCGGCATCCGACATTATTACCCTCCATTGCCCCCTGCTTCCCGAAAATGAACACCTGATCAACGCCACCACGATCGCCCAAATGAAGCGGGGCGTCATGCTAATCAATACCAGTCGCGGCAAACTGGTGGACACCAAAGCCGTCATTGAGGGCATTAAAAGCGGCCAAATTGGTTATCTGGGCATTGATGTCTATGAAGAGGAAGACTCCCTCTTTTTCCAAGACCTCTCGGACACCATCATCCAGGACGACACCTTCCAACTCCTGCAATCCTTCCCCAATGTGGTGATTACTGCCCACCAGGCCTTCTTTACCCGCAATGCTCTCACGGATATTGCCCGTACCACGATTGAAAATTTGACCTGTTTTGAGCAAGGCCTGCCCCTAGCAAACGAAGTGAAACAGCCCTCACCCTGAGGCTCAACCAACTCAACAGGGGGACTAATGACTTTTCGGGCAAACAGATCCGCTATAGTAGCGATCGCGTTTGTTTCAGACAAGTCAGGAAAGACTCATGGGGCGTGCAGAAAAAGTCATTTTGGCCTATTCGGGGGGGGTGGATACCTCCGTATGTATTCCCTATCTCAAGCACGAGTGGGGAGTGAAGGAAGTTATTACCCTCGCAGTGGATTTAGGACAGGGGGATGAACTGGAGCCCATTCGCCAAAAGGCCCTTGATGCAGGTGCCAGCGCCTCGTTAGTGGCTGATGCCAAAGCTGAGTTCATCCGCAACTATGCTTTTCCAGCCATTCAAGCCAACGCCCTCTACGAAAATCGCTATCCCCTCTCGACGGCCCTTGCTCGCCCCTTGATTGCCAAGCTCTTGGTGGAGGCGGCTACCCAATACGGTGCTGACGCTGTTGCCCACGGCTGTACTGGGAAAGGGAATGATCAAGTCCGCTTTGATGTGGCGATCGCTGCCCTCAATCCCCATCTCAAGGTCTTAGCACCCGCGCGTGAATGGGGCATGAGCCGTGAAGAAACCATTGCCTACGGCGAACGCTTTGGCATTCCTGCGCCTGTCAAGAAATCTTCCCCCTACAGCATTGACCGCAATCTTTTGGGACGCAGTATTGAAGCTGGCCCCCTTGAGGATCCGTGGATTGAACCCCTTGAGGAGGTCTATTTGATGACCCAAGCCATTGAACACACCCCCAACTCACCGGAGTATGTGGATATTGGCTTTGAAGCAGGGGTTCCTACCAGCCTCGATGGTCGCCCCCTTGATCCTGTGACATTGGTCAGTGAACTCAATGAGCGAGTGGGTCGCCACGGCTTTGGCCGCATTGACATGATTGAAAATCGCCTGGTTGGCATTAAATCCCGTGAAATTTACGAAGCCCCTGGTCTACTGGTGCTCATTGACGCCCACCGCGATTTGGAAAGTTTGACTCTGACTGCTGATGTGACGCAGTATAAGCGGGGCATTGAGGAAACCTACAGCCGCTTGGTCTATAACGGCCTCTGGTACAGCCCCCTCAAGGAAGCCCTCGATGCCTTTATTCAACAGACTCAGCAGCGGGTCACAGGTACCGTGCGCGTCAAGCTCTTTAAGGGAACTGCACGGGTGGTGGGGCGGCAATCTCCCTACTCCCTTTATACGCCTGATTTGGCCACCTATGGCAGGGAGGATCAATTCGACCACAGGGCAGCTGAGGGCTTTATCTATGTGTGGGGGCTACCCACCCGTGTCTGGGCAGAAAAACTGCGCCAAGGCTAGTCGGGGGCTTCGACAATACACCACTCATGGAGTTCGTAGTGGACGCACTGGTGTTGGACGAGGGGATCACGGGCAACAATTTCCTCAGCCGCCTTGCGGGAATCGGCCTGAAACAACAGCATGCCACCCCCTCGCTCAGCCCAGTATCCCGTGCGGGCTTGATGGCCGGCGGCAATGAGGGAGCGTACATAGGCCCGATGGGCAGGAACATAGCGATCAAAGGTTGCTTTGTCCACAATGCCGCGCTCAATTTTGACAAACCATGGCATTGGTGATTGGCTCCTGTGGATTCGAATCAAGACCTAGAATAGCTATAAGCAGTGTGCCTGAGTGACGCTGTTGTGCCCTGATTGTGAGCGGCTATGAGCAAAGCCATGACCCTTGAAACCTTGTTAAGTGAATTTGCCCGTGGAGTGCGGAATTTCCGTGGTGTTAATTTGGCAGGCAGTGTGTTTCCTTTAGTACAACTCAGCCATGTTGATCTGGCGGGAGCCAATCTGCAGGGCATTAATTGGAGTGGGGCGGATTTGATCAAGGCTAACCTGGCCAATGCCAATCTGCGGGGAGCCAACCTGATTGGTGCAGATCTTAGTGGGGCTAACCTCACCGATGCAAACTTGCAGGACGCAATCCTAAGTGGTGCTGTTTTGGTGGGAGCCTACCTCTCCCGAGCCAATTTGCAGCGAGCAGTCCTCAGCGGTGCCATCCTCAAGGGGGCAGTTCTCCACGACAGTAATCTCAAGGATACGAATGTGGTGGGTGCAGATTTATCGGAGGCGGATTTGACTGGGGCGATCGCCCGCCGCCAAGACCTGGAGGAGGCCAAGCTCGCAGGCACCATCCTACCCAACGGCGAAGTGGTTTTGGAGGATGGAGACATTCAAGAGATACCGTTGCCACCCCCAACCACCACTCCCCAGCCAATGGCGGTTGCTAACGAAACTACTCTCATTGAGTGGACAAATGAGCAGGTGATTCAAATGCTGATCCTGCAACAGCACCCCTTGCCCAGTACCTATCAAAGTGCCGATTTGAAGGTGGTGGATTTGGGCAATCACAGTTATCAACTGCGCACTGTCACTGACACGGTCGTTGCGGTGGTGGAGGGAGCCAGTGTGGCCGATGAAAAAGTAACCCTTTTTACCGAGGCACCCTTTGCAGATTTAGTGGCCAGTGTACTCCAAGCCCATTCATTTTTGCCCACCCAATACGTCAGTGAACCGCTGCCGGCATGGCGGTACGAGCAGGTACCGATTCCCCAGGGGGGCGAGGTGCGTTTAGGAACGGCACGGCAACTCTGGAAGACCTGGTGGCTGCTGCTGAAGTCGGCTGCTGCTGCGCAAGAGCCGTCGCAATTGCAACTTTTGGTGGGTAAGGAGTGGCAACCCATTCGGGAGATTGCCTTTTCAGCCGCGGCAGCGGGGGGGCTGATCATTAAGACATCTGGGGGCGATCGCCACTATCCTGGGGATGCCTCACTGATTTGGCTAGAAAAGATATCCCCGGCATCCCTAGCAACGGGTACCCCAGCGCCAACTCTGACTGTCCCTCCCTGGAAGGGGCTACTGAGATTTGATAATAACCGCTTGACTATTCAAACTGCGGCTGGACCCGTCTGTGTTGAGGGGGAAAATCTGAGGGTTATCATTGGTGGGCAAGCGATCGATCTCAACCAGCTCTGATGGTCGTTGTTCAACCCTTTGATTTTAGCCGCTGGCCCATTGCTGTCAGTGATTTACCCGCCGATACTTACCTTGTGGGGGGGGCGGTGCGGGATGCTCTCCTCGGTCGGACAACATTGTACCCCGACTGGGATTTTATTGTGCCGAGGGATGCCATTGCCCTGAGCAAAAAACTGGCGGATCAGTACAAGGCTGGATGGGTTCTTTTGGATCGCGATCGCGGGGTTGCCCGCTTAGTCTTTTCCCATACGACGGTGGACATTGCCCAGCGGCATGGTGAGACGCTCTTAACCGATTTGAGCGATCGCGATTTTCGGATCAATGCCATTGCCTACGACATTCATCACCACCACATTGTCGATCCCCTCGGTGGCCTCTTAGATTTGCAACGCCGCCAAATTCACTATGTAGCGCCAGAAAATCTTGCTGCTGATCCATTGCGACTCCTACGCGCCTATCGCCAAGCCGCTCAACTCCAATTTACGATTACGCCCGAAACACGGCAGGTAATCCAAGCCCTTGCCCCCCAACTGCGGCGAGTGGCAGCAGAACGGGTACGGGTAGAACTCAGTTATCTCCTGAGTGCTGTTGAGGGTGCGGCTCAAGTGACCCTCGCCTTTCGCGATGGGGTATTGGCGGTGTGGTTGCCTTCGGTAACCGAGGAGCGGATGACCCACTACCATGCCCTTGAATCTACCCTAGCGAATTTCCCTTTCCCTGCCCTGTGGCCGGCGCTGACGAAATCCATTGCCGCAACGAATGCCCCCGGTGAGCCCCAACGGCGAACCCTAGCGGCTTTGGCCAAGCTCACCTGCCTCGTGAATGCCAGCGATCGCCAAGCTGCCGAGGAATTGACTGCACTCACCTACACCACCGATGAAATTCGCATTGTCCAAGTTCTATGCCGCCTCCTCAGCCACTGGCTAGTCCCCCTCCAACAGCCCCTGAACCGTGAGCAAGCCTTTTATCTATTCCGCGCAGCAGGCAGCTATTTTCCAGCCTTTGTTGCTCTGGCCCTTAGCCGTGGCGTCCCCAAAGCGCATCTGGTACCCCTGGTCAGAGGGTGGTTAGACCCTAAGGATGCCATTGCCCATCCCCCCCAGTTGGTGCGAGGTGCTGATCTGGTGGAAGCGTTTCACGTCTTGCCAGGGCCGCGTGTGGGTGAATTGTTGCGAGCGGTGGAAGCAGCCCAAGCGCGGGGGGAAATTAGCGATCGCCCCCAAGCCCTAGCCTATGTGGCCCAACTCCTCAAGGGGGCAACGGAACCAAGGCCGAGTTAGGAACTCCTTAGAAAAATCTCTTGCCAAAGGGTGTCATAGGCCTTTTGGGTCGCCCCATCGAGGGGAAGCAGGACTTCACTCTTGGCAAAGGCCGTTGGCGTTGCAAAGGGAATATAGCGGCTGAACAGGGTTTCCCTGAGATTCCTGACAAGGGGTGAAGGAGCATGGCTAAACTGACTCAGTTGTTCAGCAACCTGGGGTTGCCACCAGTAGTTCAACCAAGCCAGTGCTGCGGCATTGGGCTCCTGAGGACAGACCCACAGGTCCACCCAAAGGGCTGTGCCACTGGCTGGAAACACTGCCCCGTAGGTCCGGGGATCTTGCTGCAGGAGCGGCAGTAGATCCGTTGACCAACCCACTGCCAATTGCGTGCTGCCGAGCATTAGGGGCTGCAAGTAGGCGTCAGAACTAAAGAAACGACAGCCTTGGCGCAGCTGCTGCAAGCGTTCCCGCAATTTGGGGTGGGTGGTTGGGCCGTTGTAGGATAGCCCCAAGGATTTCAGGGTTAAGCCAATCACTTCGCGGGGGGTATTCAAGAGGCTGTAGTGTCCCTGCACTGCGGGGTGCCATAGAACGTCCCAATCGGTGGGCTGCCAGCCTAAATCCGCAAAAAAATCGCGGCGATAAATGAGGGCGGTTGCCCCCCAGCGATAGGGAAGACCCCAAAAGGCGTTCCCTTGGCTGATGGCTTGGAGAAGTGGCTGCCACGGTTCAGCCCAGTCAAGCCGGTTTTGAATTCGGGTTTTGGGAATAGGGGCGATCTGGTGTTGGCTCATCGCCTGATTTAGCCAAGCGTCCCCAAGACTGAGAACGGCTGACCCTAGGTTGCCGGCTGCAAGGGTATGGGCTAAAGCTTGGGGGGTTTCCTGAAGGCGCAGATGAATACGGACGTCCGCTTGTTGACGAAATCGCTGAATCAGTTGAGGTGGTAAGGATTTGCGCAGCAGATGAACGGTTAGCCCGCTATTGGCACTTGCTTGGCCACCACTGAGGGCGATCGCCCCCAGGGCAAACAACCCCTGACAAAATTGCCGCCGCTGCATTAGCGTTGCCACCGAAACTGTAATTGACTCGGCTGAGCGGGATCCCCCAGTTGCTCAATGCCGCGATCGTTGGCCACCAAGTGCCGCAGAATCAGGTAAATTCGCTCCAGTTGATCGGGAGCATTGACAGCGCGGGCGATCGCCCCCAAGTCGAGGGGCTCGTCACTTTGTTCTAAAACTTTGACAATCTGGCGTTGCAGTGCCAAGTTTGCCGCCGCTGCTTTTTTCCCAGCTTCCACCCCCGGCTGATGGTAGGCATTGATATTCACCAAGAAGCCATAGAGACCCACCGCTCGCTCGTAGAGGGCAATCAGGGCACCCACTGTTTTGGGGGTCACCTCTGGAATAGTGACCGTCAGAGAGGGGCGATTCTTTTCATAGAGAGCTTGGCGCGTGCCCAGGAGCAGGCCACTGAGGTAATCCCCCGCGGTAATCCCTGGCTCCACATCAATGCTGGGTTCTTGACCATCCCGCAACACTTCAATAAAGGTAACAAAAAAGTTAGGTAGGCCATCCCGCAACTGCTGCACATAGGCGTGTTGATCGGTGGTTCCCTTGTTGCCATAGACGGCAATCCCTTGGTGGACTATGTTGCCGTCGAGATCTTTTTCCTTGCCGAGGGACTCCATGACCAACTGCTGCAAGTAGCGGCTAAACAGCAGCAGACTGTCTTTGTAAGGTAGGACAACCATATCTTTTTCCCCCCGACCCTTGCCTACATGGTGCCAAGCTAAGGCGAGTAGGGCGGCGGGATTTTGGCGGATATTCGGCACACGAGTTGCCTGATCCATTAATTTCGCTCCCGTGAGGAGGTCATCAATGTCAATCCCTTGGAGGGCAGCGGGCAAGAGGCCCACCGTTGAGAGTTCGGAGGTGCGTCCCCCCACCCAGTCAAACATCGGGAAAATGGCGAGCCAACCGTTTGACTCCGCCACTTGGGCAAGGCCACTGCCGGGCATGGTGATGGCCACGGTGTGATCGGCAAAGGCCAGACCGGCGCGTTGGAAGCGGGCTTGGGCTTCTAGCATGCCGTTGCGGGTTTCCGGTGTCCCCCCCGATTTGGAAATGACCAGCACGAGCGTGGTGCGCAGGCGATCGCCCAACTGCGCAAAAACCCGTTCAAAGCCTGCCGGATCGGTGTTGTCCAAAAAATGAATGTTCAAGGGAGGATTCACGGGCGCGAGGGCGGCGGCCACAAACTGCGGACCTAGGGCAGAACCCCCAATGCCAATCGAGAGAATATCCGTAAAGTGACCCCCTTGGGGTGGGGCAATGGCGCCGCTGTGGACTTGCTGGCTAAACTGCTTTACTTGGGCGATCGCAGCGCGGATTTGTGAGCGCAACTCCGGACTAGGGGCTAAGTCTGGATCCCGCAGCCAGTAGTGACCCACCATGCGTCCTTCATCGGGGTTGGCGATCGCCCCCCCTTCCAATTCCGCCATTTGCTGAAAGGCGCGTTCAAAGGCTGGCTCTAGGCGACGAACCCCTTCCGGAGTCAGCCCCATGCGACTGACATCCACATAAAATTCCAGTTCGGGGTGATAGTACAACCACTCTTGGTAATGCTGCCACAGAGCCAACGCATCCATAAAAACATTCCTGCCCTACGATCTCAGCGTACCTCAACAACCGTCCCTTGCTGATTCTAAGTAAGATAGTCCTACTGAGGTCAAAGGTGTGCCCCTTGTAGTTACCGGTCCTCCTCTACCTCAGCAGCTCTCCCTTTGGCCGCACAAAGAGATAGCAATGCCCCAGATTTACGACAACACCAGCCAAGTACTTGCCGATGGGCTGCGCCAGTTCATCGGCAGCGCCCAGTCCTGCGCCTTCTGCGTTGGCTACCTCAACCTACGGGGTTGGGA
>NZ_DVDW01000028.1:0-10185 GCF_015296045.1 Thermosynechococcus sp. M3746_W2019_013
GCTCGTAGTTTGCCCCTGCATATCCTTGGGAATAGTCGTAGTTGGGGTGGGGATAGCCGACGGATTGCTCGTAGTTTGCCCCTGCATATCCTTGGCTAGCTTCAACTGGTTGTGCAGGCTCAGAGGACGCTGAAGCCGTTGCTGCCGCAGCAGGTACCTGTGGCGCTGCAGGCAAAATAACGGCCTCCTCTGTTTCCTCTGGTTCACTAGCAGGGGAGCCGATTGGGCTGGATGGGGTACCACTGGCCTTGGCAGCCATAATTTCCGTGGCCTCGAGGATTTGGGTGGGCTCACTGTCGATTTCTCCCATACGTTCTCCCCGTTTGTAGGCACTGATCTGACTGTGACTCTGTGCAGTATCTTTTTCCTCTTTTTTCAGCCACACAAGAAAGTCCGAGGCGCTGTAGGTGGCTTCTCCCCCCAAGGTACGAATGGCAACAAAGCCATTGGCAGCATTGGCGCTTTGAATAGGATACCAGGTGCCCCGATAAAGAATCATCGCATCCATGGCGAGGGAGTTGCCTCCTGTAAGAGCACCGCGTCGCTTACCCCGTGCCCAGCGGTCTTTCCACAGCACTCCCGCTTCGGTGTATTGGATGACATAGCCTTCCGGAACAGTGCGATGTTCGTAACGTAAAAATCCGGGGGTTTGAGCTATGCCGACTTGGAAGATTTCATAATCTACCATTACCTCTTGAATCAGAGGCCGATAGGGGGATGCATCCCGTACTTCAATGGCAAGGGTGGGGGCATCTGTTTTCACCCGTGCAACAATGCCATCTTTGTAGGAAATGAGCTGAACTTCATCAAATGTTGTTTCTACACGCAGGTGCCGATTCGAGAGCATTCGCGAATTTTTCTGAATCAAGTCTTTAATAAATTGGTCTATTAATTCGCGATCGCCCATAGTTTTTGCTTTGAATCACGGCAAGAAGCCTGCTAGCCACTGGGCCAAGGGACCCTATCCCTTTGTTTTCATTATATTCCCTATGAGTCTCTTTCTATGAAGGGCATTGCTTAATGCAACTCTGGGACACTAGACCCATTCCTGCATAGTGGCCACAGGTTAGCTTAGGAACATTACCGATGTCAGTCTAGGAAAAAAAACTTCCTGGCAACAACCGTAAATCTACGGATTGAAGGCCTGGAAATACTCCCGCAGCCGCTGCAGAGCCTGACCGCGATGACTAACTTGTTGCTTTTCGACGGGACTCATCTCGGCAAAGGTACGCTGCTGACTGGGTACCCAAAAGACAGGATCGTAGCCAAACCCCCCCTGACCCCGGGGAGCGGTTAAAATCTCGCCTGCACACCGTCCCTCGGTTGTAACGGCAATCGTGCCATCGGGACGGGCGAGGGCAATGACACAAATAAATTCAGCGGCGCGATCGCTCACGTCGGCCATTTCCCGCAATAGCCGCTCAATGCGCTCAGCATCCGTCGCACCATAGCGAGCCGAATAGATTCCCGGTGCCCCCTGAAGAGCATGAACTGCTAGCCCCGAATCGTCGGCGATCGCCCACTGTCCCATTTGCTTGGCGGCAGTAGCGGCCTTCAAACAGGCGTTGCCCACAAAGGAATCCGCAGTTTCAGCAATCTCAATGGTGACTGGCAGGGCTAGCAACTCCCCAATCCACGGCTGTAACCAGCCTTGAAACTCCTTGACTTTGCCAGCATTGTGGCTCGCTAAGACCGCTTGGGCAAGAATGGGCATTTCCTATGGACGACGCTGCAACTGAATATGATCTTGCCGCAAACTGACATCAAAGTGCTGGAGAAAATCCTGCCCCAAAAGCCCAATCCTCATTTCAGGCCCAGCCACGGCAACGGGCAATTGCTTACGATGGAAGCCACCGACACTTATGGATTGGACATAGACAACTGGCAGCACCACTTGACCATTGGCAGTATAAAACACGCGATTATCCACCACTTGAGCTGGGGTAATGCCCAAAGCCCGTGCCATCGATCGCGTAATCACTGTCATGCTGGCTCCTGAGTCCACCAGCATCTCAAACTGCAGTCGTTGGTTAAACGTAACTTGAATAACGGGAATCCCCTCTTGCCGCCGCAGAATCGGTATAATACCCCTGGGCTGAGTGATCACCGTTGCCATTGACGGAGCAGGGGTTGGGGGCAGTTGTTGCAATCGCAGCAATTCTTGACGATAGCTACCAAGGGCTTGGGCCTGTTGGGGATGGGCACGAATGACCTGATCGAGAATTTGCACCGCTGTCGCCCAGTCTTGGTTGGCGATCGCCCGATAAAAACTTTCTGGCAGTACAACCGCAGGCCCTCCCCTGGCTGGGGTAATCAGGAACACCATGCCCGCCAGCGTCGCTAGTACCCAATATCCATGTTCTTGGGCCATGATTTTCCTCGTACCCTAGGATCAATAAGTTCAATAGTAGCGAGATAACCGCTGACTATTCCAAAGTGCCAATGAGCACGCAACCTTCGCCGCCACTGAGTCCTGAAGACTATTGACAATGGGAAACCCAAAATGGGGCTAAGCACGACTACAGCAACGGCCAAGTGTATGCAATGGCAAGAGCTACTGATGCCCACCTCACCCCGGCCTTGAATTTGGCCACCCTTCTACGCCCCCCTGTGCGGCAACGGGGTTCTCGTCTTTACATTTCAGATATGAAAGTGCGCCTAGAAGAGCGCAACTGCTTTTACTATCCAGATATCCAGATTCAGATCTAATTGTGACCTGTGATCCACGGGATCGGCAAACGCTGCTCTATAAATCCTTCCCTTGCTTGGTGATTGAGCTGCTCTCTCCCTCAACAGAGGCCTTTGATCGCGGCGATAAGTTCATTGACTATCAAAGCCTTGAGAGCCTTGAGGAATATGTACTGGTTCATAGCCGCCAACAGCAATGGGAAAGCTTTCGTCCCAGTGCCTCGGGGTTGTGGGTTTGGCAGGCCTACTCCCCTCCAGAAGATGCGGTTGAACTCAAGAGCATTGGCTGGCAAGGCCACCTATCTGCGATTGATGAAGAGGTTACCCTAGAGCCCTAATCTCAATCAAAAGTTTGTGTGAATCGCCTCCATCGGACAGGCGGCAACACATTGCTCACAGACAATGCAACGGGAGCGGGTAAATTGGAGTTGAAACGTTTCTGGATGGAGCGTCAGCGCCTGAGTGGGGCATACCCCTGTACAGAGCCCACAGTGGACACAGGCCTGCTCATCAATCACAATTTCACGACTGGCAAGGGACACCTCAATATTCTGCTGCCGCAACCATTCGAGGGCGGCCTCCATTTGGTCAATATCTCCAGCCAATTCTAGAACCAGTTTGCCCACTTGGTTAGGTGCCACTTGGGCACGGATGATATTGGCGGCGATATTAAAGTCCTTGGCTAGGCGATAGGTGACGGGCATTTGAATCGTCCGCCGGGGAAATGTCAATGTCACTCGCTTTTTCACTGCTTGAAGATTTGGATCGTAGCACAGCTCTTTTGATCAGTATCGCACACTCCCGACACTGCGAAAGTTATAGCTATTCCAATAAAGAATGAGAAATTGGGCGGCACAATAATTGCAACTCACCTCATCTTTGCCACCTTACTTGACATAGGAGACAACCTGATCTCCTAAATTCAGTCTATAGCTCCTGTTCTTTAAGGATATTGAGGACGTTTCAAGGGTAATCTATCTCTCTTTGCAATATCTCACTCTCTTTCGAAATAGCCATAATGCACAGCCTTTTTCATAGGAATTGAAAAATTTACTAGTCTATAAACGCAAAAGTGATATTCACAGTAAAATTATTACCCTGCTAGATAGGAACTAGATAGATTATTATTTGTCAGAATTTAATAAATTATTAAAATAGGAGATTGCAGATAAAAATGAATCTCAAATAAAATTAGAGGATTCATCTGTTGCCAATGAAATGGCTCTTTTATAAATGCTTGCTAGCTTAATAGCCATTTGTTTTAACTTATACTTTTCTTCGATCCTTTCAGTGCCGTTGAGTTGTCAGCGCACTGGCAGTGAAAATATGACTCCTACTGTCTAGTGCTTAGTTAAAGCATATTGATTTTGGGGATTGTGTAAACGGAATCAAAGGAAGACTAGGATTGGGAATCGCTGTTGATAATCTCGCCGAAGCGTTCAATCCGCAAGGGAGTGTTATGAAAGTCAGCTTGGATTAAACGGCGAATCAGTTGCACACTGGCAAAGTTTTGATCAATATGGGGAATCCCTTTGGCATCTAGGCGTACAGGAATGACTTTTCCTTGAATAAAGCGACCAGAACTGTCGAGTTCAATATCGAGAATCAGCGACTTGCCAAGGGGGCCGTGACTGCTTAGAGTCTGATAGCCGACAAAGTTCCCCAAGGAATAGGCAATGAGGCGGCCTTTGTATAATTCAAGGGCACGGGGAACATGGGGGCCGTGACCCAAAATTAAATCGGCACCATTGTCAATCATGGTGCGGGCAAACTGAACTACATTGCCCCGGTCTTCCCCATAGAAGTACTCCGTGCGATCGCGGGTATAAATTTGATCGCTACCTTCGGCGCCGCCGTGGAAACTGACAACCACAATATCAGCGTTTTTCTTAGCCTCCCGCACAAGGGGGGCACTGGCCTTGAGGTCTTGGATGCGATTTTGGCCGTAGTAGGTGCCAAAGCCAATAAATGCGGTTTTCAGGCCATTGGCTTCGAGGTAGGTAATTTGATTGAGATCACCAATGGCGGTCATGCCAGCGGCGTTGATGTGGCGAATCGTATCGCGAAATCCCTGTTCGTTGAAGTCGTAGCTGTGGTTGTTGGCGATGTTGAGGACGTCAAAACCAGCTTGGCGTAACACCTGTGCATAACTGGCCGGTGAGCGAAAGACAAAACTGCGACCCCCCTGGGTGTTTTTGTAGGGATGGGGATGATCGGTAAGGGTACTTTCATAATTGCCAAAGAGGAAATCTGCCCCCTGAAGATAGGGTTTTACTTGGGCAAAGAGCTTTTGGGGATCCGCAGGCAAGCGGTTACTGGGAAAATTGGTGCCAAGGACAATATCGCCAACCGCCTTAATCCGCAAGCGGCGATCGCTAGGGGCGAGTGGGGGGGACACAAGGGGAACATCGGGTTCAGGGGGTGTAATGGCTGGACTGGGTTCTGCACTGGGCGGGGCATCGACACTGAGTTGATTTTGCAACGTCAGGGCAATGGCACTGGTGCTGGCGATCGCCAGCACACTGAGGGCAAAGGCACTCACCGCCTGATGAGACCATGGCGTGGTAGGTATAGCTGCATTTGAGCTGGAACTTGCTTGAGGAGGCGGTGCCGCTGGTAAGGTCTCCCGTAGGTCAACGGTCTGTGTCCATTCTGGCCATTCTTCGCCAAGTAGCCGAGCATGGAGACGCACCCGCAGAACGCCTTGGGGCGCCAATTGCCTGAGACCTCGGCAAACAAACTGAACACAGACTTGTGGGGGGAGCGATCGCGCTGCTTCAAACATAATTTGTAAACAGTCGCCCCGCCGCCGCACGAGGGCGCGCACCCCCTTGGCTTGGAGTGCGCGGTTCATCAAATGGGCAATGGCCTCTGCTTCACCCTGACGTGCCTGCTGCCAAATCAAATCAAGGGAAGCGGTCATGATCAAGGAACCTTCCAGCGATCGCGAGCAAACCTGTGGCTATTCTATGGAAAGTCACTCGTCTTGAAAGTTAGGCTCAGGCCAATTTGACAAACGTCACGCAGAGCCCTCTTGGGCATGCAAGGCTCGCAACAGATCATGGCGGCTAATGATGCCCACTAACTCCCCCTGATCGTTCAAAACCGGTAGGCGACTAATGTGGTGATTGACCATGAGGCGAGCTGCTTCGGAAATGGGTGCATCCACGTTAATTGTGTGGGGGTTGGGGGTCATGACGTCCTGCACCTGTTGGCCGAGGGTTTTCTTAAGGTGTTGGTGAAAAGACTCTGGAGACTCAAAGTAGATGATGCTCCCTAGGAACGTAATGTATAACGGCGGCTCTAGGGGTGCTTCGCGCACGATCAAGTCCGCCTCACAGACCAGTCCCACCAATTTGCCCCTATCATCCACGACGGGGAGGCCGCGCACTTGTTTTTCTTCCATGAGACGAACTGCTTCTGAAATCGGGGCAGCGGCACGAATGGTAAAGGGGTTGGGGGTCATGTAATCACGGACAAGAGCGCTCATAGTTAATCTAGGGAATGAGAGGACAGTTCGAGGGGATGGTAGTCGCCACGCATGGCTAGATCGGGGCGGAGGCTTTGGGCATGGCGTAGGTAGGCATGGTAAATTGGTTGATCTGGGTTGGGGGTGTTGAAGTAAATCAAGCAGCGGATACAGCGGGGTAGGTCTCCCTCTACGTGCATTTGCTGGACATCGAGGAGGGGAATGTTCCGCCAATGGGGGCATTCACGGGCAATCGCCGCCGGAAAAATCTGATCGAGGTCACGGGTGACAGAAAAGGTGACACTAATTACTTCCGATAAATCAAGGGCATTGCGCCGCTCAATCTCGCTGAGGAGTTCCAAAACCGCCTCACGGATTGCGGGAATTGAATTTTCAGTGGCGGTAGTTGCTCCACGAATTGCTCGGACGCGCCAGCCCACAGTGTGCTCCTCCATCAAGACAAAGAGCCTGAGTTTGCAAGCTATGTCGTGCTTATGTCGACCTTTGAGGTAAAATTTCAAGAGGCAAGAGAGCCTTTGGAAGAGAGGGAGCTTATGTGGGTTGAAGCTGATGAAGAGGTTTTTAAAAGATGAGGATTTAAGAAGATGTTATGCCCAAAAAGCGGTAGAAAGGCTAAGGAGTTTAAAATTGAAAAAATTGTAGAGTAGTGGAAGGATGTTTTGAGTTTGAGTTTATAGAATGATTTTAGGAGGTTTGAAATGGAGAAGCCAAGAGGTTATAACGAGAGAATTTTTAGTGGATATTTAAGAAGTTATTTTCATACACGAAGATATATATGGCTTAAAAGCAATTTGCTTAATTTATTAGGAAAAGATAAGATTAGTAGTCTAGCTATTCTGGAAATTGGCTGTGGTGATCTAAGAACACTTGAATTTACAAAGATAAATCCAAAAATTTATGTAGGAATAGATAGCAACTGGGAAAATTTATTAGATCAAGCTAAGAGTAAATATAGAGGCTTAAATAACATTATTTTAATTGAAGCAAAAAATCCATCAAAGATTACTCAAGAGTTTAATTTGTTTAATAATGATTTCTTTTTTGATGTCTGCATATCTTTAGAAACCTTTGAACACTTACCAAAACCTATTCTTGAAGAATATGTTGAATTTATTTCTAAATATCTCAATGGTCTAATATTTATTACAGTTCCTATAGAGTTTGGTCCTATCTTTTTGATCAAACACCTCGTAAAACGATTTAAATATAAAGATGATTCAGAAACTTTCAAATATAAGTTATCCGAAATTTTCTTTGCGTCGATTGGTATAACTAAAAAAGTAAAAAGGATAGAAGGAGGGCATAAAGGTTTTGATTATAGAGTTTTACTTGAATATTTATCATCTAAATTTGAATTAATAAAGGTGGAAGGTATACCATTTAACTATTTACCAGCTTTTATGAACTTTCAAGTTGGTATGATATTTAAAACAAAGCATTAAGTAAGCTTAAAATGTGCCGGATAGCGGGATTTTGGGACTTTAATTATAGGGGTAATCTTGCCCATGGTGGACCCGACGATGGAGGTATTTTTTTAGAACCTTCTTATGGGCTTGCCCTTACTGACAGAAGGCTTTCCATCCTTGACCTTTCTTCCGCAGGACACCAGCCAATGGAATTTAAAAATCTTGTGATCACTTACAATGGAGAAGTTTATAGCTTTAGAGAAATAAGGCAAGAGCTTGAAAAAGAAGGCTATAAATTCTCCAGCTCAGATACCGAAGTAATACTTAAAGCTTTTCATAGATGGGGTTTTGAGGCGGTGCATCGCTTTAGGGGTATGTTTGCCTTTGCCCTTTGGGATAAAAAAGAGAAAAAACTTATACTCTGTAGAGACAGGATTGGGGTAAAACCTCTTTACTATTACACTAAAGATGAACTTTTTATGACTGCTTCTGAGCTCAAAGCCTTTCATAAACACCCTAAGTTTAAAAAAGAGCTCAGTCCTTTAGCCCTTTCTTTGTTTCTTTGTTTCTTCAATATGGCTATATCACTGCCCCATACAGCATATTTGAAGACACCTATAAGCTTGAGCTCGGGCACTTCTTGATAGTTGATGATAAGGGTAAGCTTTTAAAGTTTGCCTATTGGAAAGTGGAGGACTATCAAGGGAAGCGGTCATGATCAAGGAACCTTCCAGCGATCGCGAGCAAACCTGTGGCTATTCTATGGAAAGTCACTCGTCTTGAAAGTTAGGCTCAGGCCAATTTGACAAACGTCACGCAGAGCCCTCTTGGGCATGCAAGGCTCGCAACAGATCATGGCGGCTAATGATGCCCACTAACTCCCCCTGATCGTTCAAAACCGGTAGGCGACTAATGTGGTGATTGACCATGAGGCGAGCTGCTTCGGAAATGGGTGCATCCACGTTAATTGTGTGGGGGTTGGGGGTCATGACGTCCTGCACCTGTTGGCCGAGGGTTTTCTTAAGGTGTTGGTGAAAAGACTCTGGAGACTCAAAGTAGATGATGCTCCCTAGGAACGTAATGTATAACGGCGGCTCTAGGGGTGCTTCGCGCACGATCAAGTCCGCCTCACAGACCAGTCCCACCAATTTGCCCCTATCATCCACGACGGGGAGGCCGCGCACTTGTTTTTCTTCCATGAGACGAACTGCTTCTGAAATCGGGGCAGCGGCACGAATGGTAAAGGGGTTGGGGGTCATGTAATCACGGACAAGAGCGCTCATAGTTAATCTAGGGAATGAGAGGACAGTTCGAGGGGATGGTAGTCGCCACGCATGGCTAGATCGGGGCGGAGGCTTTGGGCATGGCGTAGGTAGGCATGGTAAATTGGTTGATCTGGGTTGGGGGTGTTGAAGTAAATCAAGCAGCGGATACAGCGGGGTAGGTCTCCCTCTACGTGCATTTGCTGGACATCGAGGAGGGGAATGTTCCGCCAATGGGGGCATTCACGGGCAATCGCCGCCGGAAAAATCTGATCGAGGTCACGGGTGACAGAAAAGGTGACACTAATTACTTCCGATAAATCAAGGGCATTGCGCCGCTCAATCTCGCTGAGGAGTTCCAAAACCGCCTCACGGATTGCGGGAATTGAATTTTCAGTGGCGGTAGTTGCTCCACGAATTGCTCGGACGCGCCAGCCCACAGTGTGCTCCTCCATCAAGACATCCGCAAGGGTACTGTATCCAGCTTAGGGGCGATAGAGCCACAGGGGAAGCCCATTGGTGGTCATTTCAAATTCCAACCAATCCAGACCCGCTTGCCACGGGAAAGGGAAGCGCTCCTGCTGACGGGGAAACAGCCGAGCCAAGGGAGACTTCGGTTCTTCGATGGTTTGCACCTTGGTTTTGTCGGGGTCAAGGCCGACCAGTTCTGCCAGCCAGCGGCGGGCATCCTCCTCAGTACCCAAGCGATCTACCAGTCCCAAGGCAAGGGCCTGCTCACCCGTAAAGACACGGCCATCGGCAAAACTGCGCACCGTTTCCACATCGAGGTTGCGGCCTTCGGCCACGGTTTGGACAAATTGGTGATAGCTGGTGTCAATCAGGTCTTGCAGAATACGGATTTCCTCCTCCGTGAGGTCGCGATCAAAAGCCAGAATGTCCTTGTAGGGACCAGACTTGATCACCTTGAAGGAGACCCCCACCTTATCGAGGAGCCGTTGCAAATTGTTGCCCCGCAGGATGACGCCAATACTACCCGTAATGGTGCCGGGGTTGGCCATGATGTGCTGTGCCCCCATGCCGATATAGACTCCGCCGGAGGCCGAGATATTGCCAAAACTGGCCACGATTTTCATTTTCGACTGCAAGCGCTTGAGGGCAGCATAGATTTCTTGGGAGTCGCCTACGGTACCGCCGGGACTGTCAATGCGCACGAGCAGCGCCGGGTAGCCCCGTTCTTCAATGGTTTTCAGGGCTTTGAGGACACGCCGGCGAGTACCTCCAGCGATCGCCCCCGTAATCTCAAGGCGGGCAATTTGACGACGGTAACCACGGGATAAGGGCCAAGGCATAGGCAACAAGTAGCTCAGCAAATCGTGAC